>JAKZVK010000914.1:0-5004 GCA_047516085.1 Bryobacterales bacterium | reverse complement strand
TGATGACGCCGCTCGGTGACGCGCCAGCCGAGAGTCCGCAGACGCCGGCGCATGGCGGCAACGTTGGCGACGCGCAGCTTGATCTCGGTTTCGGTCATGAGGCGCGGGCCGCGTCGCGCGAGCCGTAGGTTGTGTAGGCGCCCGCGCTGCTCATGGGCGCGACTGTGGTAGCCGGCCCTTCAGGGTCGCAACGAGGTAGCGTCTAGCTATCGCGGTCGACGACCCACTCGGTCACGGCGAGGAGCGCGCGCTTGTGGCTGGATTCCGGGAAATCCTCGAGTTGGGCGGCGGCGGTTTCGGTGTAGTTGATCGCCCGGCGCCGTACGGTCTCGATGGCGCCGTACTTGTCCAGCAAGGCCAGAATCGAGCCGAGCGGCACGTTGTCATACGCCTCGTCTCGGATCACGGTCTGCACCAGGCCGCGTTCGTCCGCCGTGCATTGCGACAGCGCCAGGATCATCGGCAGCGTGACCTTGCCTTCGCGCAGGTCGTTGCCGACCGGCTTGCCCAGCACGTCTTCGGTGGCCGTGAAGTCCAGCAAATCGTCGACCAACTGGAAGGCCATGCCCAGGTTCCAGCCGTAGTCGCCCAGCCGTTGCTCCAGCTTGGGATCGACTCCCGCGAGGATCGCTCCCAGGCGCGCGCACACCGAGAACAGATAGGCCGTCTTGCGGTGAACGAGCGAGAGATGCTCGTCTTCGGTCAGGTCGATGCGGCCGACCCAGTCCATCTGCATCAACTCGCCCTCGACCATCATCTGCGTCAACTCGATAAGCAGATCGAGGATCGAGAAGTTCCTCTCGCGCAGGGCGAGATTAAACGCCTGCATGTAGAGCCAGTCGCCGGCGAGGACACTGGTCTGGTTCCCCCAACGCTGGTTGATGGAAGGCTGTCCGCGGCGCACATCGGCCTTGTCGATGACATCGTCGTGCACCAACGTGGCGGCGTGAATGATCTCGACCACCGCCCCCAACCGGATCGCCGCGTCGCCGCGGTACCCGCACGTCCCCGCCGAGAGCAGCAGCAGTGCCGGCCGTAGCCGCTTGCCGCCGCTCTTCTGCAGGTGATGACTGATCGCGGTGACGGCCTCGACCGAGCAGATCGTGTCGGTGCCGATGGCCTTTTCGACGCGCTTCAGGTCTCCCGCGATGAGCGCTTGCACCTCGCGGCGCGACATCGTTGATGTCTTGAGGGTCGGCATGCGTTGGAAGGGGCGGGTGAAAAACTAAGTGTATACCTCTCCACCGCACCCAGGCAATCAAGCCCGAGTACATCAAGCCGGTGGCAAATCGAACAACCGGCGAAAGTTGGCGCTCGTGGCCCGGGCGAGCGTTTCGTAATCGAGCCCCTTCGCTTCAGCCAGGCAGCGCGCCGTTTCCACCACGAAACGCGGTTCGTTGCGGCGGATCTTGCGGTGCGGCGCGGGAGTCAGATAAGGAGCGTCGGTCTCGACCAAGAGACGGTCGAGCGGCAGGCCCGCGGCGGTCTCGCGGACATCGGCGGAACGGTTGAAGGTGAGAATCCCGGCGTAGGAGATGTGGAACCCGAGATCGAGCACCTGCCGCGCCTCCTCGTCGCTGCCCGAGAAACAGTGCATGATGCCGCTGCCCTGTTGCCAGTGAGCGCGGAGCAGCTCGATCGTTTCGTCCCAGGCGTCGCGGGTATGGATGATGATCGGCTTGCCGGCCGCGCGCGCTAGATCCATCTGGCGGACGAAGACGTCACGCTGGATCTCACGCGGGGAGTTGTCGTAGTTATAGTCGAGCCCGATCTCGCCCAGGGCCAACACCTTCGGGTGCACAAGTAACTCGGCGAGACGTTGAAACGCATCGTCATCCGCTTTGCGGGCGTCGTGCGGATGGACACCCACCGTGGCGTAGACCTCCGGGTAGCGGTCCGCCAACCGGATGGCCGGCTCGAGGTCCGGCGGGCCGTCGCCGGTGCCGATCGTGAGCAGAGTGTCCACGCCGGCCTCGCGGGCCCGTTCGATGACTTGGTCGCGATCTTCGTCGAACCCGTGGGCGTCGAGATGGCAGTGGGAGTCGATGATCAACGGTGGCGGGCTCTTTCCGGCCGTGATGTTGCGGACGGGAATCGTCTAAAGGACGTAGCAACGTAACAGAGTGTCAAGTGTTGAAAGAGGTGCCCGCGCGGGCATGTGGTGCAAGGCTCCAGCCTTCGCCCCCAGAGATCTCGACTGAGCGATTCCTCGGTTCTCGCGTCCTCAAGCTAAGCCGCTGCTCGGTCACTTGCCATCCTGAGTCCCGAAGAATCGAGACTCGGCAAGCCTGGAGGCTTACGCCACAGGGGCGCTCACTCGTCGGTTTGAAGTCGCGGACTTCGCTAGCTGCTTTCCTTAGCAAGAGCCGATTCGCTTCCGGGGGCGGCCACCCTCATGCCTTCTTGGTCTTCTTGCGCGCCTTGCCGAGGATCTCGCGCAGCCGCCGTCCGATGATCATGTCATCGCCCGGCCGGAGCGTTTGGGCGATGATGTGCATTTCGTCAGCGCGCGCGGGCATTTTCAAGTCCTTCTCCCGCACGGCGGGCACCAGCGGTGGATTGTTGCCGATCGTAAGAACCTCGATGCGCGTCTCGCCTTCGCGCAGTTGGCGGTCGCAATCGGCGATGGTGAAGCCCCAGGCCTGCTCGTCCCAACTGATCTTGACCCTCGGATTGCGATAGGGGTCTTCGGGCTCGGAAATCTCGGCCTTGACGCCAGGCACGGACTCGGCCAGCTTTTTGATGCGAGTCAGCCGGTCGCGCCACTCCCGGTCGAGCTTGCCGAGGTCAGCCTTTACCCACCACTCCACAGCCGCCAGGCAACCCATGATCTCCTCTTTGCCGACCTTCATCGGACGGCAGACCGACCCTTCCCATGGGTTGTAGTTGGCCAACGCCGCGTCGATCAGATCCTTGCGACCGAATAAGAGACCGCTGCACTGCGGACCGCGCAGCCCCTTGCCCCCGCTGAAGGTGTAGAGGTCGATGCCCATCTTGGCGTAGAGGCGCATGCTGTCAATCGGCGGGATGCCGGCCGCCTGGTCGAGCAGCAACGGCACGTTGGCGCGCGTGGCGATGGCCTGTGCCTTCTCGAGTTGCTCGCCGGTCCTGGTGGTGTAGATCATTGCGGTGTTGTCGTTGATGGCCGGCTGGATGTCGTCGAGCGTGGGAGCCAGCACCAGCTTGCCACCGGCCAGGCGGAGGGCGCTGTCGAACGCGTTCCGCCCGGGGAACATGATGACCTCGTACTTCATCCCTGTCGTGTCGGGAAGTTGCCAGATTCTGGCCGGGTCGTTGCCGGCAATGCAGGCCGCGGTCGCCGCCGCCATGGCGCCGGACGCGCCGGAGGTAACCATCCCGGCTTCGGCGCCGGACAGCTCGGCGAGGCGCTTGCCGACGGCGCGTTGCAGCTCGAAGATCTCGACGTAGTGATGCGCCGCTTGCTCTTTGGCCGCGCGCACTTCGGGCAGTTCGAGGGTGCCGCTGAGGTAAGTCCACACGCCGCGTGCGTTGATCAAAGGCTTGACGCCGATGCGGGTGTAGATGTTGTCGGAGGCGCTCTTGCCCACCGCGGCCAGGGCTTTCTCTTTGAAACCTTCGAACGCGAGCGACCCGAGCAAGGGCAGCGCGCTGACGTACTTCAGGAAGAAACGGCGATCGAACGAGGTTGTCATCGAAGCAGGCATCGAGGCAGGCATGGGAGGAGCTCCTTTCCGCTGGTCCGGCTCCATCCTAGCGCAAGTTCACTCGCGCGTTTGCTTGAAGGTGGCTTCGAGAGCGGCGATTCGGCCGGTGAGACCGCTGTAGTGGCCCGAGCGAAAGGCGAAGTCGCGGGCGGTGGGCACACGGGTGACCCGAGCTCTTTTGACGCGGTCAGGGGATTCGATGAGAGCGAACGTCATGTGGACGGCGACAGACGCACCCCTGTGCAGGCGAAACGTGGCGTGAGCGAGGGAGTCTTGGCTGAGCTGGCGCAGCCTGGTTTGAAACTGTACGTCCTCGTGCAGCCAGCGGCGGAGGGTGCGGTCGCCGACCTGCGCCTGCCGGGCCGCGGCGGCGATGGAGCGGCATTCGACCAGGGCGACAAGGGCACGCTCTTGGGACAGTTTCAGCTTGGCGGGGCGGCCGTTGGCGCTCGTCGTCGCGACAGCCCTCTTGGTGACCGGCGCCGGCTGGTCGGCCTTTTGGCACAGTTTGGCAAGGTTTTTGGCAGTGTTGTCATTCATGGCATTGGTGGGTTGTCACGCTCCCCCTCCTCCGGTCTCAGGGTATCGCACCGGCCTTGGGAAATCGGCCTTTTTCGCCGTAAGTCATTGATTCTGTGGGATGAAGATTCTGTGACTGAGTTTGGAAGAGGGAGGATGTTGCACGGCGGAATCCGTTGCGTAGCTCTGGGCCAAACCGAGCGGCGCCTGAACCATGGCGGCAGCAATCACGCTAATCGCTGGATGCTACGGGGTTATCAGCGGGCTTTTTTTTGCCATAGACCCGCGCCGCTGGGCTCAATCAAGGTGGTCATTGTGGAGCCCTAGTCTACGGCACTGGATGGATTCCCGAATAGGCAGGTTAGCAGCCAGATTGATGGGCGTCGGTTTCATGTGGTCTGGAGTGAAATTTCTCTGGTATGGAGTGCTCTTGCTCAGAATGTAGCGCTGGGCTGGGAGCCGATAGCCCGGCAACACGTGGCAACCGAAGTAGTCGAAGTCATGCACGAGCTGATCCGTTCCGGCCGGGCCATCGAGTCCGGCCGCGCCACCCTCATCCGCACCGCCCTCGACTTTGCCTACCGCTCCGGCACCCTCGCCGACCGCATCGCCGGCCTCGAACCACCCGGCCCCCAGAACAAGAAATGACCCGAAAGACGTAGGGGCACGGCATGCTGTTCAGTTCCATGACATCGTTTCCAGTTGTACACGAGACATGGTTTCCACCCAGCCGTGGGCTAAGGCCGGACGAAGGAGTCCTCCCGATGCCCTTTCGGAAACTGGAAATGAAAGAATCTAG
>JAKZVK010000913.1:0-9452 GCA_047516085.1 Bryobacterales bacterium | reverse complement strand
GTCATCGACGGCGAGCGGCTGCTGCTCGGCGGCAACGGCGACGGCGGCATCTATGCCTTGCAGGTCGGTACCGGCAAGAAGGTCTGGGGCTTCCCGCTGAGCAAGCGTGGCATCAATTCCTCGGTTGTGGTCGATGGGCATTATGTCTTCGCCTCGCACAGTGAAGAGAACGTCGATGGAAGCGTCGCCATGGGACGCCTGGTTCAGCTCGACGCGAGCCAGGTTTCAGAAGGCAAGCCCAAGGAAGTCTGGAAAGTGGACGGGTTCACCGGCGGGTACGCCTCGCCATCGATCCACGACGGCATCCTGTACCACGTCGACAACTCCGCCAACCTAACGGCCTTCGACGCGGCGACGGGCGAAGAGTTGTGGAAGCACAACCTCGGCATCGCCCAGAAAGCCTCGCCCGTCATCGCCGATGGCAAGGTTTACGTGGCCGATGTCGATGGAAAGTTCCACATCCTCAAATTGAACGGCCGCAAGGAGCCTGACGTCCTGCATGTCGAGGAGTTCAAGAACGCCGACGGCAGCGCCACGCAGATCAACGGCTCGCCGGCCGTAGCCAACGGGCGGGTCTTCTTCATGACGACGAACGACCTCTACGCAATCGGCCCCAAAAGCCCTGCGCCGAAGGCCGCGACCACACCGGCCGTGGTATCGAACGACGCGCCCGCCGGCGCCCAACCGGCCCAGGTACAAGTCGTACCGACCGAGATCGTCCTCAAGCCCGGCGACACGAGGACGTTCACGGCCCGCACGTTTGACGCCACGGGCCGCTTGATCGGCGAAGCCAAAGCGCAGTGGTCGCTCGACGGCCTCAAGGGAACCGTCTCCTCCGGCGGCGAGTTGAAGCTGAGCGGCGACGCCGTGCCGCAGGGCGGACAACTCGTTGCCATGGTGGGCGAACTAAAGGGCGCGGCGCGGGTCAGCGCTCGGCCGCCGGCACCCTTCAGCGAAGACTTCGAGTCCTACGCGGAGAAGGCCGTGCCTTCGGGCTGGAACGCGACGCGGGGGGCGTTCCAAGTTGTCGATCTGGAGGGAAACAAAGTCCTGAAAAAAATGTCCTCGAATATTCGAGCCGTGCGGAGGACCGTCTACATCGGCGATCCCGACTCTTCCGGATACGTGATCGAGGCGGACCTTCAGGCTGCGCAGCGGGGGAGGCGCAAGCCCGACATGGGTCTCGTCTCACATCGGTATACGCTGGCCATGATGGGCAACCGTAAGAAGTTGGTGATCCGCACTTGGCTCTCCGAGCTGAAGAGGTTTTCGAAGATCATCCCCCTCGAATGGGAGACGAACGTCTGGTACCGCATGAAGATGCGTGTTGACGTCGCCACCGACGGCAGCAAAGCAACCATTCGAGGCAAGGTCTGGAAAAGAGCTGAGGCCGAACCGGCCGAGTGGACGATCGAGGCCGAGGACTCGCTGCCTCACACCAAAGGCAGCCCCGGCATCTACGGATACTCCGCCGCCGACATTTTCTACGACAACATCCAGGTCACGCCCGCCGGGCGCTGAGGGCCCACTTCGGTAAGCTGAGACACGGACCGGCCGACGCCGGACTCTCAACGGAAACGGAACATCTTATGAGATACGGTCGAATGTTGATGACTCTCGCGGTTTGTCTGCTCGCGGCGGCGCTGGTATCGCCTTCTTCCTTCGCCGAAGACTGGCCGATGTGGGGCGGCGGGCCGGACCGCAACATGGTCTCCGACGAAAAAGGCATCCCCCGCACGTGGGACGTCGGCGACAAGACCAACATCAAGTGGGTCGCCGAGTTGGGGTCGCAGTCCTACGGCAACCCGGTCGTGGCCGACGGCAAGATCCTTGTCGGAACGAACAACGAGCTGTTGCGCAACGCCAAGCTCGGGGGCGATCGCGGTGTGGTGATGTGTTTCCGCGAGTCTGACGGCGAATTCCTTTGGCAGATGACCCACCCAAAACTCGCCTCCGGCCGCGTCAACGACTGGCCCGAGCAGGGCGTTTGCTCCTCGCCGGCGATCGTGGACGGTGTCGCCTACTACGTCTCGAATCGCGCCGAGGTCATCGCGCTCGATGTAGAGGGTTTCCGCGATGGCGAGAACGACGGCCCTTTCAAGGAAGAGGAAAACACGTCGGAGATCGATGGCGACATCATCTGGAAGCTCGACATGTACGAGGAGTTGGCCGTATTCCCGCACAACATGGCGGCCACGTCGCCCCTGGTCGTCGGCGACATCCTGTACGTCAACACATCGAACGGTGTCGACGAAAGCCATATCAACATTCCCTTTCCCGACGCTCCGAGCTTTTTGGCCCTGAATCGCCACACCGGTGAAATCATCTGGGAAGATGGCTCCCCCGGGGAAGGGATTCTCCACGGCCAATGGGCCTCACCGGCCTATGGCGAAGCCCTGGGGATTCCCCAGGTCATCTTTGCCGGCGGCGATGGATGGCTGCGCAGCTTCCACCCCAAGACGGGCAAGGTCTTGTGGACGTTCGACTGCAATCCCAAGGACTCGGAATGGAAGCAGGGCCGCGGCGACCGCAACAACATCATCGCGACGCCTGTGATCTACGACGACAAGGTGTTCGTCGCCGTGGGTCAGGACCCCGAGCACGGCGAAGGGGTTGGCCATCTATGGGCGATCGACGCTACCAAGAAGGGCGACATCACGAAGACGGGCGTCATCTGGCACCACGACTTCCGCCGCACTATTTCGACCGTGGCGATCGACGACGGCATTCTCTACGTCCCGAACTTCAGCGGCTTCTTCCACGCGCTCGACGTCGAGACCGGCAAGCTGCTCTGGGAGTACGATATGCTGGCCGCCGTTTGGGGCTCGCCCTACGTGGTGGACGGCAAGGTTATGCTCGGCGACGAAGATGGCGATCTTACCGTGATGAAGGCGGGCCGTGTGAAAGAGGTACTTTCCGAGATCAATTTCGGCAACACCGTCTACGGCACCCCCGTCGTGGCCAACGGTACGCTGTACATCATGACCCGCTCCCACGTCTACGCGATCGCGGGCAAGTGAGAATGTAGGGGCACGGCATGCTGTGTCCGCACCCGAGACCCCTGGCAAAACTCCACATGGCTACCACCGAAATCGCACCCGCCTCCCAAGAAAAGCTCGACGCCGCGCGCGAAGCCCTCGACGCCCACGTACGCGAGATCGTCGCATGGCACTTCGATCCCGAAACCGGCTGTTCTTTTTGGCTTGACCACGCCGAGAAGCTTGACTGGGACCCGAGGACGGAGATTCAGGGCTTTGACGACCTGAAGCGCTTCGGCCTCTTTCAAGACGAGTGGCTGCGTGGAGGGCCGGTGCGCCGCTGGGTGCCGAAAGCTTACACCGACAAGCCGATCTACGTTTTCGAGACTGGTGGCACCACCGGCGTGCCGAAGATGCGCATCAACATCGACGACTTCCGCATCGACTACTCGGAATTCAGCCGCACGCTGCCGGACGAATACTTTCCGCCCGGTTCGGACTGGCTGCAAGTCGGCCCTTCAGGTCCGCGGCGGCTGCGGTTGGCGATCGAGCATCTCGCGCAGGTTCGCGGAGGGATCTGCTTTCAGATCGACCTCGACCCCCGCTGGGTCGTAAAACTGCTCAAGCGCGGCGATGTCAAGGAGGCCGAAGCCTACAAGAAGCACTGCATCGACCAGGCGGTCATCGTTCTAGAGAACCACCCCAACATCAAGTGCCTTTTCACGACACCGAAGTTGCTCGACGGTCTGAGCGAGCGGGTTTCCTTGAAAGAGAAAGGCATCACCGGCGTTTTTTGCGGCGGGACCGAAATGACGCCGCAGTTCCACCGCTTCGCGAAAGAGGAGTTGCTTGAAGGGGCCTACTTCGCCGCAACCTACGGCAACACCTTGATGGGGTTGGCGTGCCACAAGCCGTTCGACCCCGCCGATGACTACGCCATCATTTACTACCCGCCGCAACCACGTGCGGTGAGCCAAGTCGTCAATCCCGACGACATGGACCAGGTGGTCGGCTACGGCGAAACCGGCCGCGTGCTATTGACGACGCTCACCAAAGAGTTCTTCATGCCCCGCTTCCCCGAGCGCGACGAATGCGAGCGTGAGCCTCCCATCGAGCTCTACCCCTGGGATGGCGTTCGCAACGTCCGCCCGTTCTCCCGAGGCGCCGCCAAGGTGGCCATCGGGGTGTACTAGGGCCGGGCGGCTTTTCGCGGCCTTCTTCAGTAACGCACCATATGCTCAGCGCCGCCTTGTTTCCCAACGGGTATTAGAATGTTACGTAGAGGGACCACATGAAGCATGTCTCCAAATCGCACAATCAGTCTTCCCCTAAGGCTAAGGCGGGTAGAGACGCAGGTGACGAAGCCCTGATGGCGCTGGCAGGGACGTTTCACTGCGAAATCGGCGCCGTCGCTGAGCGGCATGACTGCTACATCGGCCAGCAATTGATGCAGGACCTGTCGAGCAAACAGGATTCTACAGACTTCTCCGAATGAACCTCGGCTAGCAGTCCCGTTCCCTGTCGAGCGAAGCGGCCAACGAATCTCCCAATCAAACGGCGATATGCGGACTGGAACTCTAGCCGGACTCGCCGAGGCGGGTATCACCTCCTTCGATTTCCAACCTCGCACCCGAGTTGTGTTCGGGAACGGAAGCCTAGCGCAACTAGGCGAACTCGCCCGCCCGCTCGGCAGACGTCGCGCCCTGGTCGTCTCCGACCCCGGCATCGTTAGCGCCGGCTACCCGGCGGCCGCCGTTCGCTTTCTCGAAACCGCGGGCCTCTCAACCTTCGTCTTCAGTGAAGTAGAGGAAAACCCGACCACGGCGCATGTCGATGCCGGCCTTGCATTCGCCAAAGAGCACGAAGTCGACTTGATCGTCGGTCTTGGCGGCGGCAGCTCGATGGACTGCGCCAAGGGCATCAACTTCCTGCTCACCAACGGCGGACGCATGAAGGACTACTGGGGAGTCGGAAAAGCGTCCAAGCCCATGCTGCCGTTGATCGCAATCCCCACCACCGCCGGCACGGGCAGCGAAGCGCAATCGTTCGCTCTGATCGCGGACGAGCAAACGCATCAAAAAATGGCGTGCGGCGACCCTAAGGCTGCCGCGGCCGTCGCGATTCTCGATCCGGAACTGACGCTGACTCAACCCGCGGTAGTCACCGCCGACACCGGGATCGACGCCGTCTCGCACGCCTTGGAGAGCTGGGTCACCAAGAAGCGCAACCCGATCTCCGCCCTCTACTCACGCGAGGCCTGGCGGTTGCTGAGCAACGGATTGCCGCGCGTTCTCGACCATCCCTCCGACCTCACCGCGCGCGGTGAAATGCTTCTCGGCGCGCACCTCGCCGGCGCCGCCATCGAGAACTCGATGCTCGGCGCCGCGCATTCTTGCGCCAACCCGCTCACCGCCCATCATGACGTCGTACACGGGGCGGCGGTCGGCGTGATGCTCGCGTCGGTCATCCGTTACAACGCTGCCGCGGTCGGCCCGCTCTACGCGCAACTCGATACCTCCGCTGAGAATCTCGCCGGCCGTGTCGAGGCCATGCTGGGGCAAGCCGGGCTGCCGACACGTTTGTCCGACCACGGAGTTCCGGAGAACGGGCTGCCTGACCTGGCCGAGGAAGCCTCCCGGCAGTGGACCGCGCAGTTCAACCCGCGCCCGGTCACGGCCAAGGACCTTTTGGAGATCTACCGATGCGCCTACTAGGGGCCAGTGGGGGCTGCTACTCCCGCTGCGTTTGACTGGTGCGATGAAAGAGCGCCCTCACGGGAAACGGATTTGGGAGTTGACATATAATACCCGTATACGCATACTATACGTATGCCGAACAAAACGATATACGTTAGAGTGGACGATATGCCCCTTTTTGAACGGGCTCAGACACAGCTTGGCCAGAGTCTATCTTCGCTGTTTGGGCAGTTCCTGCGAGACCGCATTGCGAACCTGACACCAGACGAACGTAGGGTGGTCGAACTGATTCAGGATATTTCGGAGAAGCGCGAAGCAGTGAAGAGGGAAGGCGACATGCCCAACTACATCGAAAGCGAGTACGCGGAAGCCGCGAGGCAAGCGGAAAAGGCTCTCGGGAGCCTGCTAGCAAGCGAGCAAAGGGGTGCCATAGCGTCCTTCTATGCCGCAAACACGCATTATGAGTGGGCGGAACGGGACGTCAAACAACTCCGGGAGCTTGGGGAAAAGATCGCCAAGCTGCGCGGGCCCTGCGATGGATCAGACATTGCCTGAGAGCCCAGTCCTGGCTAGCCCAAGGGCGCGGCCAGGGACACCGAGTGCTCGGCTTGGGCTGGCACTCATCACTTGCTTGCTGGCCGGCACCGCGCTTCTTTGTGCCACGCTCCCGGCCGCCGACTGGCCTCTCTTTCTCGGCACGGCCCAGCGCAACGCCGTCGCCCCCAACCCGCTCCCCCCGCCCCTCGAAGTCGAGTGGACGTACGATGCCCCCGACGGCATCGACTCGACCGCGATCGTCGTCGACGGCACGGTCTATTTCGGCGAGATGAACGGCAAGTTCCACGCAGTGGACCTCGAAACGGGCAAGGGCAAGTGGACTTACCAAGCCAAGCTCGGCGTTCCGGCGTCGGGCTGCGTCCAGGGCGGCGCGGTGTTTTTCGGCGATGAGGAAGGCTTCTTCCACGCCGTCGATATCGAGACGGGCAAAGCCCGTTGGACGTTCGAGACCCACGCGGAGATCCTCTCTTCGCCCAACTGCATGCCTGGTTCGGTGCTGTTTGGCTCCTACGACTCGAACCTATACAGCCTTCACCCCGAGACCGGCACGCTCAACTGGGCCGTCCAGACCGAGGACCGCGTGCACTGCAGCCCGGCGGTCGAGGGCGGCTTCACCTTCGTCACCGGCTGCGACGGCAAGTTTCGAGTCATCGACATCTCTAAGGGCGAGGAGACCAGGACCATCGACATCGACGACTACGTCGCCGCCACGCCCGCCGTCGTGGGTGACCGCGCCTACGTCGGTACGTTCGGTAACCAGGTGCTGGCGATCGATTGGAAGAAGGGAGAAATCCTGTGGCGGTACTCCCACCCAACGACCGAGCATCCATTCTTTTCTTCCCCCGTCGTCGCCCAGGGCAAGGTCGTCCTCGGTGGACGCGACAAGCGGGTCCACGCCATCGATCAGGAGACAGGCGAGCTGATCTGGGACTTCACGACCCGCGGCCGCGTCGACTCGTCGCCCGTCCTCGCCGGCAACGTGATCTACGTGGGCTCTTACGACGGCAACCTGTACGCCCTCGACCTGGCCGACGGCAAGCTCCTGTGGAAGGTCGCCCTCGGCGGCAACATTGTCGCCTCACCCGCCATCGCAGGCAAGCGCCTTCTCATCGGCTCGCGGGATGGGGTGCTCTACTGCCTTCGCGCAGGCTCGTAGCGCGGGAACCGGCACACCAGAAGTCAGAGGCGCGCCCGCATGGCGTGGTCCCGCGGAAGTACTTCAGCGAATCTTGTCCGGGCCGGCGCGCCCGATCACTACTCGCGGCGGATATTTCTGACGAAGACCGGGTTGGTCGGCACCTGTTTGGTTGTCTTCACTGCGCCAATTGCGTCCGCGACGTCCATCCCCTCGATCACTTTGCCGAACACACAGTAGCCCAACTTATCGCCCTTCGAATCGTAGTTGCGACTGTTCTTTAGGTTGATGAAGAACTGCGACGTCGCGCTTTCCGGGTCTTCAGCCCGCGCCATCGCTATCGTGCCCCGCTCGTTCTTGAGTCCATTGTCAGACTAGTTCTTGATGGGCTCCCTCGAGCGCTTGTTTTTCAAACCGTTCGCCTTAATGTCCCACCCATACCCTCCGCCCTGAATCGCATTCCTGAGCACGCGATGGAAGACGGTGCTGTCGTAGAACTTGCGATCGACGTACTTGAGAAAGTTCTTAACCGTTTCCGGCGCCTTCTCGGGGTAGAGCTCGATCCTCATCGTGCCCTTCGTCGTCTTCATGGCCACAACCGGAGTGCCGGTGAGGGGCGGATCCTCTTCCGGCTTGGGCTCGGCCTTGGCTACGGGCTCCGGCTTCGCTACCGGCTCCGTGGATTGTTCGCAGCCGACTGCTGCGATTAGAACGGCAAAAACGACAAGCACGCTCTTGGTGACGGACATCATTGAACCTCCTTCATGGGAATCATGGAGCGAACCGACGGGCGCTGATCCGACAGCCTGGCGGGCGGACCGCGAACTCGCCCTCATCCCTCCGTGCAGATTCTAGCATCCCACGAACGCCAAGGCGAACCACTTCCCCCAACCGTTTCCACTACTTCTACCAAGAGGTATCGCGTCCGGCGTTCTCCTGCTTGAGGTATTCCATCAGCGGCGCGAAGTACTCGAGCATGGCGCGCGTGCTGACTTCCTCGCCGGTCTTCTCGCGGATGACTTCGCGCCACTCGCGCGTCGCGCCGAGTTCGAGCAACTCCCAAAGGAACTTGCCGACCTCTTTGTTGCCGAAGTAGTTGCAGTCGCGCGGGTCTTGTTTGAGGATGTTCTTCGCGATGTAGGTGTGCAACTGATACTTGAGGACGAAGGCCATCGCGTAGTCGTAATACTGCGCCGGGTCGTCGCTGATGTGGGTCTTGGTGCAGGCGTCGCAGAACTCCTCGCCGCGCGGTGAGGGCGGCTCGACGCCCTGGAAGCGGCCGACGTACTCCCACCAGCGCTCGTTGAACTCCTCGGGCGAGAGGTTCTCCTCGTAGAGGTCATGCTCCCAGAACGACATCGTGCCCGACGAGAACGGGATGAACACCACCGCTTGATTGAGCGCTTCATCGAGCAGCCATTGGACCTCGTCGATCTCGGCGTCCTCTTCTAGCAAGCCGATCTCTTTCAAGTAGGCCGGCTGGCGCGCGGCGATCCCAATCAGATCGCCGACCGCCTCGTGGAAGGCGCGGTTGGCTCCTTCGCGCAATGAAAGCGGCACCTTGGGATTCGAGTAGGCCATGAAGTAGTAGACATGTCCCAGCTCGTGGTGCGAGGTCTCGAACCAACGGAAGTTGGGCTCGACGCTCATCAGCGACCGGACGTCCTTATCGATATCGAGGTGCCAGGCCGAAGCGTGCGTGTTCTTCTTTCGCTTCGAGTCAGCCGGTAGCTGATAGAGGTCCGACTTCTCCCAGAACGACGCGGGCAGCGGCGGCATGCCGAGCGAAGCGTAGAAGGCTTCGCCCTGCTTGACGATCCACTCGGGCGATTTGTCTTTGAACAGTTCGTCGAGGTCGACGGCGGACGACAGCCCGGGCCAGGCCTGCGCCCAGCGGTTGCCGATCCAGTGCGCCGGAATCTTCTTCGGCGGCGGCTGGTTGTAGCGCTTCGCCAACTCGTGCTTCGCCCAGCAATGCACCTGCTCGTAGAGCGGCCGCAAATCGGTCTGGAACTGCTCCATAAGCTTCATCATCTCGTCGACCGGCATGCCGTAGTCGGCGACTTGCAGCGCGAAGAATGAGCT
>JAKZVK010000912.1:0-8054 GCA_047516085.1 Bryobacterales bacterium | reverse complement strand
ACGCGGTAACAGTAGCGGTAGAGGTCGTCGAAGGTGCGGTAGGCCGTCGTCGAGAGATCGCTGCTGACACCTTCGATCAAGTCGGAGAAATACTGCGACGGGATGGCGTACTTCCGCACCGTCTGGTGAAAGGCGGGCAGGATCGGATCGTTGCCGTACTCGCCCTCGAGCGCGGTTTGGAAGGACTTTCGCCAGCGGTCGAGCAGCGCTACCCGCATCTCTCGAGGCGGGCCCGCCTGATCGGAGATGTCGTCCGCATAACGCATGAACGCGTAGATCGCGCACATCGCATCTTTGCGCTCTCGAGGCAGCAGCAGGAACGAGTAGTAGAAGTTCCGCGCACGCGCGCGGGCTACCCGGCGGCAATGGCCGAACGACTCCCTAACGGTAGGCATGCTCGGCCCCCGTTACGTCTCGCGGTTTGCGAGAAAGAGCGTGCGCGACGGCGCGCAACAGCAATGCCAGACGGTCGCGCTTTCCCAGTTTCGGCCGCCGGATGATCGTGTCGAACGCCTGCTGCTCGATCTTATCGAGAACTGCCATGCCGCCCAGGGTGAAGAGATCGAGGTCCACCGATAGACGGCGGTCGACCTTGTCGAGCAACGGCAGCCCGGCCAGGAACAACTCCCGCGTCCGCTCGACCAGCTCCGTCATCACGGCTTGGAACTCCGTGCTTGCGCACCCTTGTGTGAGGTCCGTCTCCAGCGCCGCGAGCGAGTATCCGTGCCGGCCCATCACATCGAGCGGGATGTAGACACGGCCGATGCGAAAGTCCCGCGCGACATCCTGCCAAAAGTTCGCGAGCTGCAGTGCCGTACAGGTGTGATCGGCCAACGTGAACCGCTCCTCGTCCGAATAGCCCCACAGGCGAAGCACGAGCCGGCCGACGGGGTTGGCGGAGTAGCGGCAGTAGCCCAGTACCTCCTCGTAGGTGGCGTAGTGTGTCGTGCGCTGGTCTTGCTCGAACGCCTGGATCAGGTCATCGAAAGGCTCGATAGGCAGTTCGTACTTCGCAACGGTTTCGCGTAGCGCGACGTAGACTGGGTGGCTCACTTGGCCCGAATACATCGCGCGCAAGCCCTTGCGCCACCAGCCCAGCAGCTCGAGACTGCGCTCGCGATCGGCGATCTCATCCCCGAGGTCGTCGGCCCAGCGGCAGAAGCTGTAGACGTTGTGAAAGTCCTGATGCAAGCGCCGCGGGAGCAGGACGCTGGCCACGTGAAAGTTCTCGTAGTGATGGCGGGCCAGCCGGCGAGTGTAGGCCAAAGACGAGGGTGCGTCCCAGGCCGGGCCGTCGGTTCCGTAGCGGGCGAGAAACTCGACAGGCTGGAGGAAGTGCTTCACGGCAGCGGTTGGAGCTTGGCAACGGGCCGTGGGTCGGCTGCGCCGCCCTCCAAGAGCGGCTATTGGTCCGTCGGCAGGATCGCCGTCTTGAGGTGGCCGTTGTGGCTCATCATGTGACGGAAGACTTTCAGCAAGTCGCTGAGCGGAGCGTCATTCAACACGAACTCGGCAGCCGGAATTTCCTCGCGGCAGATCACATCAAACGCCCGTTGCACATGTGCCGGCGTGTGATGGAAGCTCGACTTGAGCGTGATCTCCGAGTAGTGCAGCTTCGCCGTATCAAGACAGACCTGGCTGCCGCTCGGACAGCCGCCGAAGAAGTTGACGGTGCCGCCGCTTCGCACCATCTCAACCGCTCCACGCCAAGCGTGGGGCGAACCCACGGCCTCGATCACGATGTCTGCGCCGCGGCCCCCTTCGGTCAACTCCCGCACCTCTTCGATGGGCGGATCGCCGCGGCGCGAAAGGATCAGCTCCGCCGCACCCATCCGTTTGGCACGATCGAGTTGTGTCTGCCGCCGCCCGACAGCGATGACTCTCGCCCCGGCTAGGCTCGCCAGCCGCACGAACATCAGCCCGATCGGGCCGAGGCCAATCACCGTGACCGTATCGCCGGGCTCGACGCCGGTCTCGTCGACTCCCCGCATCACGCAGGCCAGCGGTTCGACCATCGCCGCTTCCCGATAGCCGATGTGGTCGGGAATCAAATACGCATTCCGTTCGACGATCCGGTCCGGGATGCGCACATACTCGGCGTACGCGCCGTTGTTGAACATGAGGTCTTCGCAGAGGTTCTCACGGTCGCGCCGGCAGTAGAAGCACTCGCCGCAAGGCGCGGAGTTCGCGGCGACAATACGGTCGCCGGAAGAGAATCCCGTTACCTCCGACCCGACGCCGACGACCTCGCCCGCCAACTCATGGCCCAACACCGCCGGAGGCTGAATCATCCGCGCGTGATAGCCGCGGCGAAATACCTTCAAGTCGGTCCCGCAGGTCAGGGCCACGTGCACTCTGACCAGCAGATCGCCGGGGCCGATCGACGGCACGTCGACCTGCTCCACCCGAAGGTTCTCCTTACCGTACAAGACGGCGGCCATCATCTTCTCTTGCACGATTCCGTTACCTTTGCGGGTTCACGATCAGCTTCAGTGAACCCTGGGCCGGCTGCCGCGCCAACTCGATGCCCTGCTCCATTTCCTCGAGCGGAAGCCGGTGCGAAATCAGTTCCTCGACGGGAAAATCAGGCTGCCAGACCAACTCGGCGGACTCCTGCTGCAAATCAACCGAAGCGCTGTATGATCCTAGCAAAGTTCGGTCGCCCACACAAAGGCTCGCGCCGCTGACCTCGAACGTCTCTTTCGGCGAGGTCTGCGCGAACAAAAGCACTTTTCCACCGGGCCGCGAGGCCGCAATAGCCTGCTCGACGATGCCCGGCGCCGAAGCCGCTACGATCACCAGGTCGGCGCCCCGGCCTTCGGTACGCTGCCGGATCTCAGCGACAGGGTCTACTTCCTCGACATTCCAAGCCTGCCGTGCCCCAATTCTCTCCGAGGCCTCCAGCCGCGCGGCAACGATGTCGGTGGCGTACACTTGCTCAACGCCTTTGCGCCGCAACAAGATCGTGAACAATAGGCCGATCGGACCCTGCCCTAGCACCAGCACTGTGTCATCGGCCGTGGCGGCGCACTTCTCCAGCGCCTTGAGGCAGGTATTGACCGGCTCGACGAAGCTGGCGCGGTCGAAGCTGACGCCGTCGGGGACCTTCACGACCCCGCGTCTCACCACCCAGTCCATCACCCGGACGTACTGCGCGAAACCACCGCCCGCCGGCTCGAACCCCGCGCCGACACCCACTTTCTTATATGTCGCGCACTGCGCATAGTCCCGGTGACGGCAATAGAAGCACGCAAGACACGGGATGTGATGAAACAAGCACACCCGGTCGCCCTCCTCGAAACTGTCCACGCCGGGACCGACCCCGGCCACCACGCCCGCCGTCTCGTGGCCGTAGATCCTCGGCGGCGGCAACAGGTCGTGCTGTATCTTCTTCAGGTCGGTGTGGCAGATGCCGCACGACTCCACCCGGACCAGAATCTCTCCTGCACCGATGCCGGGAACCGGTACGGTTTCGAGGTTCACCCGTCCCTGGCCACGATAGACCGAGGCGGCCATCGACTCAGGAATGGCGAGGGAAGGGGCGCTCATCAAGGCTCTCGTTGGGCGTTCTCGTCAGGGGGTCCCGTCACGCGCTCCCATCAGCGAAACGGCAATTCCGGAAGAACGCCCCCAGCGTTTCGAAAGCCTTGCGGGCGTCGCGATAGATGGTGGCTAAGTGGCTCCAGCGCCGCCGACTCAGGCCGGCCTGGGCGGCCACGCGCCAGCCGGAAAAGGTACCGTCCGCCCGGCGGGCGTGGTTAAGGTCGATCTCAAAGCTCGTCGCCGCGTCGTCGCTCACCGCGCGCACGCAGTAGAAAGGCAGTGCTCGCGCTTGGGCTTCCGCGGCAACGGCCGAGGCCTCCATGTCGACCACCCGCGCGCCGGTTTCCCGCAGCCGAGCCTTCGCGTCCGCGTCCTGGGCGACTTCGTCGACCGTCAAGAGTGCGCCAACCGCCGGCGCCGAGCCGGATGCAGAACCGAGCCCCAACTCTAACTGTACAGGATATTCAACCCCGGATTCCGCCTCGATCACGCGGTTGGCCAGAAACAACTCACCCACCCGCAGTTCTGGGTCTAGCGCTCCCACGCAACCGGTCGAAACGACGGCGCTGACGCGGAAGGCCCTGCAGGCCACCGAGGCGGCTTCGCGGGCGTTCCGGCGGCCGGGTCCGTTCGCCACGAGCAACACGGGCCGTCCTTGTAGCAGGCCCCGGGAGCTCCAGCGAAGCCCTATCGAGCAAGGCTCGAACCCTTGCTTGCGACCGCCGATCCCTTCCAGCTCTCTCCGGTCGGCGGCGACAATCAACAGCGTGGAATCGCTAGTCTGCATTTCTCGCACGTGGCAGGCGAAGCAACCGAGCCGTGACCGTAGGGGAGCGGTCTGGCACCAACCCTGACGCCACTTCAAGACCTCTTAATACGAGGAAGTCATGGCGGCCCTATCGCGTGCTTCGGCCGTCAGGTGAGTAAATGCGGGCCAAGGTTCACATCCTTGACAGGGCTCGGGACGTGAGTCGCCCGGCCAGGCACCTGGGTCAGGCGTTCGAGATCGTGGTCAGCCGGCTCGATGCCGCGGCCAGGTCGTTGGGGAGGGGGAAGAAAACGTCCTCTTCGATGACTTCTACTTCCTCAACGCGCGAGAAGCCTAGCGTCGACAGGTGCTTGATCACCTGCTGTACAAGGATTTCCGGCGCCGACGCACCCGCTGTGATCGACACCTTCGCTACGCCGTCGAGCCATTCTTCCCGGATGCCGGTCTCATCATCAATCAGGTAACTCGGCAGGCCGGCATTGGAGCCAACCTCCACCAGTCGGCGGGAGTTCGAGCTGTTATCCGAGCCGACCACCAGCAACAAGTCGCATTGCGGCACGATACGCTTCACGGCCTGCTGGCGGTTCTCGGTGGCATAGCAGATGTCCTGCGCCGGCGGGCCCTGGATGTGCGGGAACCGTTTCTTGAGTTCCGTGATGATCTCGCCGGCTTCATCGAGACTGAGAGTGGTCTGGGTCAGATAGTAGACGTTCTGCTCGTCGGGCACCTCCACCGACCAGACTTCCTCTTTCGACGACACGAGGATTGTATGGTCCGGAGCCTCGCCCATGGTGCCGATGATCTCATCGTGGTCGCGATGACCGATCAGCAGGATCGTGCCCTGGCGCGACGCAAAGCGAACAGCCTCCAGGTGAACCTTGGTCACCAAGGGGCAGGTGGCGTCGATGACCCTCAACCCACGGGCCTCGGCGTCGGTGCGCACCTGCGGGGAAACCCCATGCGCGCTGTAGACGACGCGCGCGCCGTGGGGAACATCGCCCAACTCGTCGACGAAGACGGCGCCGCGCCCCGCCAGGTCATCGACGACGTGGCGGTTGTGAACAATCTCCCGGCGGACATAGATGGGCGCCCCGTAAACCTCCAGCGCCAGTTCGACGATATCGATTGCCCGCACCACCCCGGCGCAAAAGCCCCTCGGCTTGAGCAGGTAGATGCTCTTGCCGTTTTCGGCGCTGGTGTTGCCGATGCGGGGCGAGCCGTTCTCTGCGAGCCATTCAGCCATGGAGGAGGATAGGGCGCGTCCGCCGGCCCAAAACAGCCGGAAACCGAAGTATAGCAAGGCGTCCAGTCCCAAATCGGCCGTTCGCCATTTGGTAGTGGGTCCTAGCATGGAGACTGGGATTCCGAGGATTTCGGCTTGACGATAGCGCGAAGGACGTTGTTGCACAGGTGTCGATCAGCTATCCTGTCCTTGCCCAGAGAGGACCTGATATGTTCGAGCTGATGCATGATGGCTGGACGCGTTCCCGCAGATTCGGTGACGTCTTGAGGCTGTTGGTGATCTGTTTTTGTTGCATGGGTCAGATTCTTAGCGCGCAGGCCACAAAGCAGCAGGCGGAGCCACTGCCACCATCGCCCTTCAAGGAGCCGCAGAAACGCTCTAAACGCATCCGATACAACAACGGAGCCTGGAATCCCATCGTCGATCTTACGGAGATCTTTCCCGGAAGCCGGAATCTCGATCACCGTGGCGTGTTCGAGTTGAACGACGGGGCGGTCGGGGTCAAGCTGCGTGTCGAGCAGGCCGAGCGGTCCGACCCGCTGCTGGAGGCCGTCGCGCCGTGGGAGAAGGGAAGTGGGATCTCCCCGCTGCTCGTCTGGAATGCAGACGGCCTATGGCATATGCTCTACGATGTCTCGGCCGCCGAAGGAACGGGCTACGCCACCAGCGTGGACGGCTTCCAATGGAAACGTCCTGAAATGGGACAGGTGGAATTCCAGGGCTCGACGAAGAACAATCTGCTCGCCAACGGCATCCGAGGAGCGACCGGCGCGTATGTCGATCCGCACGCGCCGCCGAACGAGCGCTTCAAAGCGATGGGCGGCGACATGAACTGGTACGATCCGGCCACCCTGCAGCGGGTCGACGGCAAAGAGGCCTGGCGCCGCTATACGAAGCAAAAGGAAGAGGGCGACGACTACAAGGGGCCCCGTGCCGAGATTTGGGGCCGCACCCTGGGATGGATTTCGGCGGACGGCCGCGACTGGAAACTACTCGATGAGCCGTTAGGCAACCGGCCAGTGAACGGCGGCATTTCCTTTCACTACGATGCGGATGTCGGCGAATACATCGCCTACCTGCAGATCATGGGCAACACCGCCGAGATCATGCAGGGGATCGGCACCGCCCGCATTGAGGAACAAACGCAGCGGCGCACGATTGGATTCTCACGCACCAAAGACTTCCGCCGCTGGCCGGCGCCCAAGCTGATTCTGGCTCCGGACGGGCAGGACGACCTCGACATCTCCTTCTATGGCGCCAACTACTTTCCGTATCCGGGGCGCACCGACCTGCACGGGATGATCGTGCCGATCTATCACCAGGCGACCGAAGACATGGACGCCCAGATCGCCTTCAGTCGCGACGGCATCTTCTGGACCCGGCCCGAGCGCCGCGCCATCCATACGGTGGGACCGCCCGGCAGCGGCGAAGACGCTTCGACGCATTGCTGGCGCAGCGGTCTGGTCATCTTGCCCGACGGCCGCTGGGCCGTGCCGTACACAGGAAACTCGACCCGGCACAACGTACTCGACGAGGACAGGGACGAACTCTTCCCACAGCGGCGGCCGCTGCAAATCCGCTACATGCTCTGGCAGCCACACCGCCTCACTGGGATCGAGGCGGAGACCGAGGGCCGATTCACGATCCCGACCATCTTTCGTCACGGGGACGAGTTGAGGCTGAACTATCGGTGCGCCCCGGGGGGCTGGATCACAGCGGAGCTCGTGCGCCAGCGTTCGGCGGTCGGACCCAATCCCGACCCTATTGAAGGGTTCAGCTTCGGCGACTCCGATCGCCTGATCGGCGATGAAGCCGATCGTGTCGTGACCTGGAACGGCAAGAGCGACATCTCGGGAATCGGCAGCACCGTAGCGATCCGTATCAAGATGTTCCAGGCGAAGCTGTTCGCCTACAAGATTTGAGAAGCGGGTGGCGCTAACGAGACGCCCGCGCGGGATGTGGCGTAAGGCTCCAGCCTTGCCCCCGTGTGAGATCAACTGAGCGATTCGTCGGGACTCAGGATGGCAAGTGACCGAGCAGCGGCTCCAAGATCGAGGACCTGAGAGCCGAGGAATCACTTCTCGGCCTAGAGGCTTGCGCCACATGGACGCTTGGGAAAAGGAGCGAGCGAGATGGAAACATTTGGGATCATCGGCATGGGACTTGGCACGACGGGGTTCACTGTCGCCCAGAACGCTTTGGCCAAAATCTCCAAGCTGGAGAAGCAACTGAAGGAAAAAGGAGTACTAGAGCATTTTCAGGAATAGAATAGACAACTCTTGGGGCTGCCTAGCATCGACGCGCTAGCTTATAGCGAAAGCATCTTCGGATGCGGTTTACGTCATCTGTGAAACCGCTCTAGGCCCCTCGGAACCGGCTTGCAGGAGCAGGTTCCAAACCACCTTCGGCGGCTGTGGTCAAAAGCCATGGTCGTGAGCATAGAAGGAAAAGGCCTGGGAAGAACCAGGTCAGGTGACTGGCAAGAAGAGGACCGCAAGG
>JAKZVK010000911.1:0-3347 GCA_047516085.1 Bryobacterales bacterium | reverse complement strand
TCGGAGATCGATCGCACCCTGGTTCGGCTGGCCCACGAAGTCGTGGAGAAGGCCGGGAACAGCGAGAGGTTGGCGGTGATCGGGATCGAGCGGCGCGGAGCCGTTTTGGGCGAGCGGCTAGCCGCCAAGATGGAGTCGGTGGCCGGGCACACCGTGCCGGTCGGCACCCTTGGCATCGCACTCTATCGCGAAGACCTCTCGACGCTTGGGGTCGATCCCGTTGTTCGCGGCTCCGACATCCCCTTTCCAATCGACGACAAAGACGTCATCCTTGTGGACGACGTGCTCTACACTGGGCGGACGACGCTCTCCGCCTTGGGAGCCCTGTACGAGCACGGCCGGCCGGCAAGCGTGCAGCTCTGCGTGCTCATCGACCGCGGCCACCGGACGCTGCCGATTGAGGCGCGGTTCGTGGGTAAGTTCGTCGAGACGACCGCGCAGGAAGTCATCGAGGTGAAGGTCCAACCAATCGACGGCGAGGAGCGGGTAGTGGTGGCGGAGAAAGTGGATTCCACGTGAGCGCGTCAATGATAGACCAGCCACCGGCTTCCGGCGCGGCCGCGGCGCCTGCGGCCGCACTTCAGAACGCCATGCAACGCAGCCTCCTGGGGATCGAGGGCCTGAGCCGCGACGAGATCCAGTGGTTGCTCGACCGCGGGCGGCAGTACAAGCGCCGGCCGGACCAGCCGGCCAAGAAGCTCGATACGCTGCGCGGCAAGTCGATCGTCAACCTGTTCTTCGAGCCCTCGACGCGCACCCGCGCCAGCTTCGAGTTGGCCGCCAAGCGCCTGGGCGCGGATACGATCTCGATCTCCGGCGAAGGTTCAAGCTTGTCGAAGGGCGAATCCCTGGTCGACACGCTCAACACGCTCTCAGCGATGCAGCCGGACACGATCGTCATGCGGCACTCCGCGTCCGGGGCCCCGCAGTTTCTGTCTCGGTTTCTGCCGACGCCGATCATCAACGCCGGCGACGGACAACACGAGCACCCCACTCAGGCGCTGCTCGACGCGATGACGATTCTCGACACGCGGCCCGCAATAGAAGGGCTGCGGGTGGCGATCATCGGCGACATCTCCCACAGCCGCGTCGCGCGGTCGAACATCCATTTGCTGTCAAAGTTCGGTGCGGAGATCGTGCTGTGCGGCCCTGCCACGATGCTCTCGCCGACGCTGACCAGGCTGGCCGAAGGCATCAGCTTGACCTACAACATCGACGAGGCCGTCAAGGGTGCCGACGTGATCATGATGCTGCGGGTTCAGCTCGAGCGGCAGAACGTCGTCAACTTTCCCAAGAACGAGTACTTCCAGTTCTACGGGTTGCGCCTGGAGCATCTTCAATTGGCGAAGCCCGATGCAATCGTGATGCACCCGGGGCCGATCAACCGCGGCCGGGAGATCTCGTCGGAAGTGGCCGATTTTCCGCGGTCGGTGATCTTGAACCAGGTGCAAAACGGAGTCGCCGTACGCATGGCGGTGCTGGAGAGGGTGTGCGCATGATGGCGGCGCAAGTCTGCGACCTCCCCCTGTAGATTCATGAGTAGATTGCTGATCAAGAACGGGCGGGTCGTCGATCCGGCTTCCAATACGGACGCACCGCGCGACGTGCTGATTGAGGAGGGACGCATCGCGGCCGTCGGCGAGCGCATCGAGGCGGGCGACGCCGAAGTCCTCGACGCCTCGGACTGCATCGTTTCGCCGGGCTTACTGGATATCCACGTCCACTTGCGGGAACCGGGCATCGAGCATGCCGAGACGATCGAGACCGGAGCGCGGGCGGCGGCAGCGGGCGGTTTCACCTCGGTCTGCTGTATGCCCAACACCATCCCGGTCAACGACAGTCCGACCGTGACCAGCTTCATCGTCGAGCGCGCACGGCGTTACGCTCCCATCAACGTCTTCCCGATCGGGGCCATCACGAAAGACAGCAAGGGCGAACAGTTGGCCGAGATAGGGGCCATGCAGGCGGCCGGTGTCGTCGCCATCTCCGACGACGGTTTGCCGGTGATGAACTCGCTCGTGATGCGCCGCGCCATGCAGTACGCTTCGTCATTCGGCCTCACCGTCATCGACCATTGCGAGGACTTGAACCTCAGCCTAGGCGGCGACATTCACGAAGGCGTACAGGCGGCGCGGCTCGGTTTGCGGGGCATCCCCGCAAGCTCGGAAGACGTGATGGTGGCGCGCGACATCATTTTGAGCGAATCGACCGGCGCCAGGGCGCACATCGCACACATCTCGACGCGCAACTCGATCGCCATGGTGCGGCACGCTCGCTCGCTGGGCGTTCCAACTACCTGTGAGGTCACCCCGCATCATTTCGTGCTCACCGATTCCGACATCACGAGCTACGACGGCAACTACAAGATGCGGCCTCCGCTGCGCGGACACGTGGACGTCGAGGCGGCGATCGAGGGCATCGTCGACGGCACGATCGACGCCATCGCCACCGACCATGCGCCGCACACGGGCAACATGAAGATGCAGGAATTCGAGCGCTGTCCGTTTGGCGTGACGGGCCTCGAGACGGCCCTCGGCCTGGCGCTGGAGCATCTGGTCCATCCTGGCAGGATCAGCTTGATGCGCATGGTGGAATTGTTCACCACAGGGCCGGCCCGCGTGATCGGGCTCGACCGCGGCACGCTCGGCGCCGGGGCTCCGGGCGATGTGAGCGTATTCAGCCTCGACCGCCAGTGGACGTTCGACGTCAACGAGTCGCTCTCCAAGAGCAAAAACTCTCCATTCGACCGCCACACTTTCCAGGGCGGACCGGTGGCGACGATCGTAGCCGGCAAGAAGGTCTGGCAAGCGCCGGTGGCGGTCATGGCGTAGCCTCGATCTCTCGCCACGCAGCGACGCGAAGCGTGAAGCAACCGAGCCGTGACCGTCAGGGAGCGGTCCGGCACGAACTCCCGTGTCACCTAACGACCTCTAGGGCCGATCGACTGGTATCGGCGTCGGCTCACGTTATTTGCGTTGGCGGGCGACAAACGGTAGGCTGATAGCCACTGAGCACTACTCGCTTCAAGGGGGTAAGATCCATGTCTTTGTTGACTACACTGCGCCGTTCGCGACCATCTCGACTGAGTCGCCGCGCCCTGTTTCGGAACGGTGGGCTGATGGCCGCCGCCGGGCTCGCGCCTGGCTTGGCCTCGAGCGCCGCGGCCGCTCCAAAGCTTTCCGTCGGCACGGATATGTACAAGTCGATCGGCGTCCGCCCGGTCATCAACTGCAAGGGCACTTTTACGGTGATGAGCGGATCGCTCATGCTGCCCGAATGCAGCCAGGCCATGCAGCAGGCCTCGCAGAACTTCGTTCAGATGGACGAGCTGATGGCAGCGGTCGGCG
>JAKZVK010000910.1:0-6079 GCA_047516085.1 Bryobacterales bacterium | reverse complement strand
CTCAAGCTCGTCGCCGAAGGCCAGTCGTACCGGGAAATAAGCCACCGCCTCGGGCTGAGCAAGAATACGGTCCTGGATATCGTCAAGCGCAACCGCGCTCCTTAGCGTGCTTTAAATTCCGTTTCGTGTCTTCTCCTCTCTCTGCCGAGCACCACTTCTATGAGTCCTCCACTCACTGGGAAGTGCACCCAACACCCGGCGCAATCGAGACCGGCTCCGCGAAGCGCGCTCGCGTACGCGGCAAGCTGACCCGAGTACTCCAACGCCTCGTCGGCCCACTCCGAGCGCGGACGCGGCGAGGACTTGTGGTCGATTACGATCCATCCCCCCTCGGTCTCCAGGAGCAGGTCGATCCAGCCGCGGAGCACCTGACCGTTGTCTTGGACGAGTTGAACGGGATACTCGACCAGCATGCGGTGCGGGTCGAATCGGGCGTTGAGGACCGCCCTGAGGCGTCGTGCACACTCAACTGCGTCGGCCGGGGCCATCGCCCCCTCACCCGCCCCATTTTTGATGAGGGATGCGGCACAATCAATCGCATCGTCGCGGCCGGGATTTACTAACTCCGCGGCAATTACCGCATGGAGCGAGGTGCCTATCCTCCCCATGTCATCGCCGTGAATCGCGATATGCGGCCCTACCTCGACGATATCGCCTAAGGCGGCACCCTCTGCGGGCAGGGCTTCGGAGGGACTCAGTCGCTCACGGAGTCGAAGCTTGGTCGGGGAGCGTTCAAGGAACCAAGTCGGCGTGAATGGAGTGGGTGCAGAAACTTCGAATTCGGCGGTGGCCAAGTCAACAATGGTCGACGGGATGGGATCGCCTTCCGGGAGTGGGTGTTCCTCGCCATCGGGAAGCAGGTAATCGGAGGTGAAATTCTCGATCCAAGCACCTCTGCGCGGCACCGATGGCGGCACAGCAATGATGATTGTGTCCCGGGCCCGAGTCATCCCTACATACGCTAGGCGGCGCCCCTCGGCGTCGGCTGCAGCCGATGCCTGAACGCCCTCCTCCGACTCCATGATTTCGTCGAGAACGGGAACGTCCTTGGTGTTCTTGCCGAAGACGTTTGGATAAAAGCGGATGGTCCGCCCTTCAAGGGGATTGTCGAGGTCGAGTACGTTTGAGGTCGACTCGACGCGAACGTCCCAAATCCGGGGCCGCCACGTGTAGTGGAAGTCTGTCACTACGACGACCGGCCACTCCAGACCCTTTGCCCGGTGGTAGGTCAGCACGTGGACGGCGTCACCGCCGGTCACCACCGGCTGCAGGTCGAGTTCCGGAGACGTGGGGTTCTCGAGCCAGAATAGGAAGCCGGTGAGGGTCGCCGCCTCGTGCTGTGACGCACAGCGGTTCTCGTACTCGACCGAGAGATCGAGGAAGGCATCGAGGTTGCGCTGGCGTTGTGTGGCGGTGATCGCATCAGGTCCCCAAGCAGTCGCGATCGGGCGGACACCAACGTAGTTGAGCACCCGCGCGACGATTTCGACCGGGGACTGGGTAACCGCCTGGCTCCGCAAATGCGCGATGCGGGATACGATTGGATTGTCAGTCTCGGACCAACTCCGGTCCGCCTTTTCGACCGCGAGCCAGCGAAGCCGATCCGCGAGCCAGATTTCCGGTTCTTCACAGGAGCCCAAGGCTCGGATCTCGGCCGTGGCAATCGTGTCGGCGGGATCGTTCACGCGCCGGAGGCACGCTCTCGCGAGGCATACCTCGGGTGTCTCGAGAAGCCCCGCCAAGGTCATCTTCATGGGTATGCGTCGTTCGCGCAACGCTTTAGCGATGGTTTGCACATGGCCGTTGGTCGTGGCGAGCACCGCAATATCGCCGAAATTCACAGCCCGCGTTTCTCCCGTCTCTGGGTCACTAACCGATTGTCCGGACCTCTTAAATTCCGAGATAGCGCGCGCCAAAGCGTCTGCCTTTTCAGCCACTCGACTCGTTCTTGGAAGGGTCCAACGCACCACAGCTGGCGCGTCTTGAGTTTCTGGACGCATGGGTGTCAGCTCGACTAATCCGTGTACCATTTTGTCGCGTTCGAATGCTTCGCCGAATACTGTGTTCAGGTAATACACGACTGACGGCCGCGAGCGCCATGAACTATCGAGCACGTTGAGCCTGCTGCCACGGGCGACCAGCGCATCGAGCGTGGCGCGCACCAACTCTGGATCGCTTCCTCGAAAACCAAAGATGGCCTGTTTCACGTCACCGACGAAGACCACCTCGCGAGCGAACTGCACAATCTTCATGAACAGCGCAAGCTGCATCGGATTTGTGTCCTGGAACTCATCGACGAGCAACAGATCGACTTCCTCGCTGAGACGTTCCGCCACAACAGGCTCGTCCAAGGCCCGGAGTGCGAGTTGTTCCATGTCGGCGTAGTCGACGAGCCCGCGCTCGGTCTTCAAGGCTTGGAAACAAGCAAGTACCTCCCCTGCGATCGCGAACACGCCCTCGATGTACCCGCGGATGTCGGCATGAAAGCCCGCGTGGCGGTCATAGGAGGAGGCTCCCTCCCGCACCAACATCGCGGGGCCTTCGCTCCTCTTTGCCGGTGACCACTTGCTGAGCGAGATCCAGAGCGTCCATTGGGCGTCTTCACGCGGAAGTTCTGCCGCAGCACTGCGAAGCTGTTCGACGTATTCGCGCGTCTTAGCGGTGGCGTCGGCTGCAAGGTCAATGTTCGCAATCGCTTCCCGAACGGCGGTGAGTAGCGCCTCCTGCGTCTCATCGCCGCAGATTGCTTCCGGGAAGTAACCAAGAAACCGGTCGGCGCTTTTGCGGCCCATTGTCGGCAGTGTTTTCAGGTCAATGTCGTTGCTTCGGGTCTCCTCCACGATCTTCCGCACGTGGTCTTGCCAGCTTTTTCTCTCCCGGTCGTCGACGAGTCCAAGGCGCTTGGCGCAGAGATTCATCTCGCGGACCCGGTCGGCACTCAGCACCTCGTCCAATGCTTGGTCAAAAAGCCGCGCACCGTCCTCGACGCTTGCGACGTTGACCTCGGGTGAGAGCCCGAGTTCAAACGCGAACCGCCTGAGCAGGCGACCACAGACGCTGTGCACAGTGCCGATGAGCGCCTGTGCCATCTGCTCTGACAACAGGGGACGCCCGCCTCTGATCAGTCGAGCCCGAACACGGTCGTTAAGCTCTGTGGCTGCCTTTACCGTGAACGTTGTGCCGATCACGGCTGAGGGCGTCACCCTGCCCGCAGACAGCGCTTGCTCAAGCTCCTCTGTCAGGCGATATGTCTTGCCGCTCCCGGCCCCGGCGCTGATGAAGCGCACGTGCGCGAGATCACTCTGACTGCCGCTCATCGGGAGCCCTCCCAGCCCGTGAGGTGCACGTAGTCGTCGTACTGATCGCCTCCGGTGACCGGACGGAGCCCAGCTTCTGGCAGACTCGACCGCTCGTCCGGTTCCGTGAGGTTTGTCACAACCTCAATTCGCCCGCTTTCCAGCTGCGCCCATCGCCAGGCGTACGTGAGTCGGATGCGGTCCCAGAGATTCGCTACGCCTTCGCCGTCGCTCGACGGGGTCACAATTGCATCCGGGAAGATTGATCCATCGGTCGCAAGAACGTTACCGGTCGAGAGGATGAAGAATGCCCCGGGCGGCCACACCTCGGTTTCATCAAGGCTTTTCTGCAGGTAGGAGTAGGTAGCCAGCTGCAGGGCGCGGTTCTCCGAAAGCAAGTCGCGGCGGTAGCTTTCTCCTGCCCACTTGACGTCGAGAACGGCGCGTTGTCCGTTGCCGCTAGTCAACACCAAATCGATGACACCGGTGAGGAGGCGCCCCGCTAAGGGGACTTCTCCGGGGGCTTCAGGTGCTACCCGCACGACTCCGGCCGACCGGAGGTGCGCTAGAAGCCGGACGAGGGCCCGCTCCAGGGTGGCGACGACGCGTTGGTGGTCAACTCCGCGTCCGGGCTCAAGCAGCACTGCACCTTCGCGTTCGACGACTCCGGGCAGTTCTGCGCGCACCCAGGCGAGCACGGCTTCGTCTTGCATCCGGTGCCAGTCGTCGCACATCCGAAAGAACTCTTCGAAGAGGCGATGACCGAGGTTCCCAAAGAGGCGGGAGCCGTCCATCACCTGAGCAGCCCGTCCGGCACGGAGCCGCGCGGCGTACTGCAACACCCATTCGTGCGGGTAGTCGCAGACCTTCGAGAGACTGGAGTAGGACTCGACCTCGCGGGGCGCGATGATGCATTCGTCCGGCAGCGACCACCACCTTCGGGGTGCGGGCAGGGCCTGAAGCGGAAGTTCTCGTGTCGGCACCTCGAGCGGCTCGAGTGGTGTCTCTCCTCCCACCAGCGTGGGTTCGATCTGGACTATCTCGATAATGTCGAAGAGGCTCTCGATGCGCGTCCATAACGGGTGCGTTCCGCGTTCGTCGTCATGCACGACCAGGACAAGCCGCTCTTTCGCATTGCACACCGGTCTCAGCCATTCACGACTTTGCCGACGAACAATGTCCTCGACCTCCGGCAGTCTTACGCCCGACGCGCGGAGGGCGGCGAGTTCGCGCCGCGACCAGGTGTACGAGACCGCGCTCGGCGCGGGCGCGAGATTCCACCAGACCACGGTCGGCCACGGACCTGTCACTGCGGCCGGTGAGGGGCTCGCCCGTGCGTGACCGGCCTCCTCATATGTGGAGGGATCGGGCGCGTCGGTCGTCACCTCGTCTATCCGTCGCTCAAGTTCAAGCCGCGCGATGCGTTCGGCTCCAACTGCTCGAAGCCCTGCGAGCTCCGTCAGGAGCGCGTCCGCCTGCGCATGGGCAGCCGCGAACACTGCAGCCTCGAACTCGCTCTCCACCGCGTGGAACTGTGCGCTCGCCCAAGCCGAAACACGCTGCGTGCGCGCAAGCAACGTCTCAAGCGGCGCTCCGGCACCGGGATCGTATCGGTCTCCCTCCATCCAGTACGCAATTTCCGCTCGAAGTTGCCCGACTTCCACCTCCTTGGCCTCGTAGCGTTCTCGTTGCGTCTGCCCGATCTTCTGGATTGTATCGACCCATACTGGTCCGCCAATGCCGGGGGACTCGGCCACGGCGTCCGCCAGTCGCGACCGTACCCACCTCGGGAGTGGACCGCTGGGATGCAGTAGGAACTGGAGCATACGGTGTGGGTCCACCGGCTCCCACACGAGAGCGAGGGAGAGCTTGAGTACTTGCATCGCCGCCCGAAATCGGGTGTAGTGATGAAAACCACACCGTGGCAATCCGGCCCGCTCGAGCGCGTTGTCGAGAATGATTCCATTCTGCTCGGCGACTAGGAGCGTTCCACCGATTTGCCCGGATGCCAGAAGGAATTCGGCTATTGCATCCGCAGAGAGATCTTTCGATGCGGACCTCACGACAATGAGCGACCTGTTACCCTGAAGAGCCGTGGGTTTTCCGATTCGGTCGCTGTCACGATTGACCATCGAAAGCAGTGTTGTCTGCACGAGCGCGAGATCCGAGCCGAGCGGGGCTGCAGGCGCGAGTTCAAGACCGGCGGCGGGCGACCATGGCAATATAGTGACCACTTGTCGCCACGCGTGTGGGAGGTCGTCAAGAGGCGTGTGAAGTTCGACGCGCTCAATCTGAGTACAGCGAGACGTGAGCGCCTCCGCTACCCGCTGTAGGCGCTCACCGTGCGTGGGCGGCAGTCGGCTCTTAGAGACGGCCTCGATGTCGGCCATGTCGGCCAGTCGAGTAGGTGCACCACCCACGAAGGCCCCGTTCCAACCTGCCTCGTACCACTGTTCCCGCCAATCGAAAAGGGTGCGCGCGACGTTGACCGGATCAATTTCAAGCGAGCGGTGGAAGAACCTGCCCGGCGTTGAAGCCTCTTGCAGGCACCGGAGATAGTTGAAGAGCGCTTCGCTTGGGTGCGAGGTGGGCGTCGGCAGCCCAAGTTGAGATTCCAGGACTTCAAGAAAACCTCTTGAGCCGAGGATTACTGCGCCCGCCACAGTCTGCGAGGTTTCTGGCTTCAACCCGTCCAGATGGAGTCCGAAAACGATTTGCATGCCTATTCCTCAGTGTCAAAGAGACTTGCCGCGCCAACGATCGCTTGCCGCTAGATTCATCCC
>JAKZVK010000909.1:0-4949 GCA_047516085.1 Bryobacterales bacterium | reverse complement strand
TTGACAATGCCGCCCCCGAACACCTGGCCTGACGCCCAGGGAATGGCGCACAGGGAAAGAACAGAGAGAACCGTGAACACGTGGGAAGTCTTTCTACGCATGACGGCTACCCTACCAAATCACACTGCCGAGTGTTTAGAGCCACTCATGGAAACCCGTTCTCGCCCGGGACCACAAAAGGGGCGGAGCCCTCTTCCCCGAGCCCTTTTTCCCAGGACGCCCTGGCAAACGGACTAGCCTCAAGCTGCTATGCTCGGCCCTATGAGTGTAGAGTGCACCAAGTCCGAGAACGGGTTCCTTCTTCGAGGAATCGAAGGGTACCCGTACGATCTGGTCTTGGAATGGGCGAATCCCGGCTGGAGCGCCAGACCGAACGCCGAGTCGGACCCCGCAACCCGCGACAGTGCGCTGACGCGGACTCGGGCGGTGGAACGACTGCTGAGACACTTGGTGGTAGACGAGGTTCAACTGGCGGCCATCATGGTCGATGTGGATCGAGCCCTCGACGCCTGCCCCGAGTGACGGCGCATCCGAACCAGGGAAAAGCGGACGGAGTGCTCCCAGCGCTCCCAACCGAAGGCCAAGCTACCCAAGATTTTGCACCCGGCTTGCCCCGTGATGCGAAGATATGTTTGTACGATAAGGGGTGGCGGGGCTTCGGCTAGCAACGGCGCTGGTGCCGGCCCAGTTGTTGCCGGTGTGCCGATCAGGCCGTTGGCGGTGTTGCCGCCGTGCTATCTCGGGGAAGACAGCTTTATGAGACTCGGTAAAAAGATTCTACTGGTTGGGTTGCTGACGATGGCCCTCGGGCCGTTGGTCATCGCTGTTCGCGCGGCGACGGTCATCCTCGAAGAGATCATCGCAAAGGTCAACGGCGACATCATCGCTCGCTCGGCGTACCAAGACGCGATGGCCGAAGCGCGCGCCCAGGTCGCCGCCAACAGGGACGTCACCGATCAGGATCGGCCGGCGCTGCTCGCGAAGGCTGAAAAGGACACGTTGCGTAACCTGATCGATGAGTTGCTCTTGGTGCAGAAGGGCGACCAACTCGAGGTCAACATCGAGGCCCAAGTGCTGCGCCAGCGCGACCGCATCATGAAGCAGAATGACCTTAAGACGACCGAGGAGTTCGAGGACTGGGCCATCAAGCGCTTTGATCTTCCGATTGAAGATTTGATGGACCAGTTGCGGCGGAACCTCATGTCACAAGCCGTGCTGGGCCAAGAGGTCGGCTCGCGCATCGTGGTCGCTCAAGAAGAGGTCGAGCAGTACTACAACGAGCACAAGACGGAGTTTGTGCGCAAAGAGAGCGTACGCCTGAGCGAAATCTTCGTCTCGACGGAAGGCAAGAAGGCGGCGGAGCTCGAGGAGGCCAAGAAGAAGGCCAACGAAGTGCATGACCGTGTCCACAGCGGCGAACTGTTCGCCGAGATGGCACGCCGATTTTCCGAGAACAAGCAGAGCGCCGAGCAGGGCGGGGCGTTGGGGTCATTCGAGCGAGGCTCCCTCCGCAAGGAACTCGAGGAGATCGTGTTTGACGCCAACCCCGGCTTCATCACCGAACTGATCGAAGTTCCGAACGGGTATCTGCTGTTGAAGGTCGATGAGCGTTTTCGAGCAGGGCAGGCCGAGCTCGAAGAGGCGCAGGAAGAGATCCGTGACCGCTTGATGGGACCGAAATGGGACCCGGCCGTGCGCGAGTATCTCACCACGCTGCGTGAGGAGGCTTACATCGAGATTCGTCCGGGGTACTTGGACGAGGCGGCCGTGGCCGGCAAGGATACTTCGTGGAGCGACCCGGCCGATTTGGCGCCGGTGACGACCACCAAGGAAGAGCTCCTGAAGAAGAAAAAGAAACGCCGCCTGTTGTGGCTCATCCCGTTACCCGGCGGCGGCGGCGACAAGGACAAAGACGGCGACGCCAAGGATGCCGAAGCCAAGGACGACGCGAGCAGCAGCTAGCCCGGAGAGGCACGGATCCCGACTCCCCCTATCGTGAAAGACAAATACGTTACCGACCTCCAGCCGAACGAATCGGTAACCGCCTATTTTCTCGTCCAGTCGAAGGACGTGCGGCTCAAGAAGTCCGGAGAACGCTACCTCTCGCTCGTTCTCTGCGACCGTACCGGTCAGCTCGAAGCCAAGATGTGGGACGACATCGAGGATGTCGTCGATACCTTTGACCGCGACGATTTCGTCAAGGTCGCCGGTCTGGTTCACATCTACCGCGACCGGCCGCAGATTACGATTCATCGTCTGCGCCGCCTGGATGAGTCCGACGTCGAGATCGCTGACTATCTGCCTCACACCACGCGCAACATCGACGAGATGTGGTCGGAGTTGCTGAGCGCGGTCGATGGAATCGGCAATCCCGACCTGAAGCGATTGCTGCACAGCTTCGTCGACGACGACGAGATCGCGTCGCGCATGAAAGTGGCGCCGGCTGCGAAGACGCTGCATCACGCTTTTGTCGGCGGACTGCTCGAGCACGTCACGTCCCTGCTGCGCTTGGCGCGGTTAACGGCGAGCAACTACGACTTCGTCGATCTCGATTTGGTAACGGCGGGTGTCGTGCTGCACGACCTCGGCAAGATTCGCGAGCTGACGTACAAGCGTACGTTCGGCTACGGAGACGAGGGCCAGTTGCTCGGGCACATCGTGATCGTGCTGCGCATGCTCGACCGCAAATGCGCCGAGATCGCCGACTTCCCGCCGAAGCTGAAGATGCTCGTCGAGCACATGATCTTGAGCCACCACGGTCAGTACGCGTTTGGTTCGCCGAAGCTGCCGATGTTTCCCGAAGCGCTGCTGCTGCACTACATCGACGACCTCGACTCGAAGCTCGAAAGCATGCGCGCGTCGGTGGCGGCGGACACGGTAGGCGATTCCGACTGGACGCGCTACAACCCGTCGCTCGAGCGCGCGCTGCTGAAGAAAGACCAATTCCTCAACCCGGCCGCCGAAGCCGAGCGGGCCTCGCCCGTACGCCCTGTGGCACCCTCGACGCGCGGCCGTCCGGCGGAGCCGAGCCTGTTTGGCGAGCGGCTGCAAGAGGCGATCAAGGGAACAGATCAAGGGGGCAAGGAATGACCCCCACGTCGACCCGCTAAGCATCAACAAGAGTCAGGTAGACGCGATGGCCGAGCTTGCACGAAAACCCGACCGGCTGCCTCCGCCGCTCGAGATGCAAGCGATGAAGGTGCTGTGGTCGCGCGGATCGGCCACCGTCGGCGAGGTGCGCGACGACCTCGAGCCGACCAAGCCGCTCGCTTACACCACCGTCCTCACCCTGCTCGACCGGCTCGCTCACAAAGGGGCCGTGACTCGGCGCAAGCGGGGCCGCAGCTACGTCTACTCGCCGGCGCTGAGCCGCGAGGCCGCGCTCGATCTGGCGCTGGACCGACTGCTCGACGAGTTCTTCGCGAACGATCGCGACGAGCTGATCGGCTATCTAGAGCGGGGTGGCGTGTTCTCGATGCGGGTTGCACACGCGGAGTCGCTGGATCCGGCTCTGCTGTGACGAACTTACCCTACTGAGCTTTCTGCTCGGCACGCAGGAGCTGTCCGCGCAGCTTGCGGAACATCGCCAGGTGCTTCGCCGACTCCTCGCGCTTGCCCTGATGCCGAAGCACCTGCCCGAGCTGGTAGTGCGTCGACATGGTGGTCTGCAACGATGCGCCCAACGCGAGCACTTTTCGTAAAGCCGCCTCCGCCTCGACGACTTGGCCTTCGTCGAAGAGCGCCTTGCCCAACTGCCAGTACGCGTCGGCCAGCGTTGGGTCCGCCGCCACGGCTTTCCGGAGATACGGAATGGCCTCGGCGGACCGGCCCAGTTGCACCAGCACGCGGCCATAGTCGGTGTTGAGGTCGGGGTCGCTGGGCGCAACGGCCAGCTCGCTTGCGTAGTGGCGCTCGGCCTGCTCGAAGTCAGACGCCTCCGCATAGAGCTCGCCGAGCGCGGCATGAACGCCGGGCATGTTCGGGGCCGACTCCAGCACCCTCTCGTACTCCTTGATGGCCTCGTTGGGACGGCCGTTGATGGCATGGTCGTCGGCCCGGGCCATGTGAGCGCGCGCCGAGTCGCGCCCCACCTGAAACAGCTCGATGTGGAGTTGGGCCGACACCCTCGAGTATGCCTGCGCCAGGTAGTAGAGCATGTCGAGGTCGTTGGGCTTCGCGTTGCGCGCGGCCTCCAGCTTGGGGATCGCCTTGCGCGGCTCCCCTGCCCGCAGATACGCCAGACCCAACCAGGAATTGATCTGCGGGTTGGCGGGCGCCTCACCGTGCGCCCTCTCGAGTTGCTCGATCGCTTCGGGCAATCGGCCCAGAGAAAGCAGGTCGAACCCCAACAAGCCCCGCGCGTCGGTGACATCGGGCTTCAGCTCGAGCGCGATGCGGAGCGACTTGACAGCCTTGGCGTACTCACCCTGCTCGTGGCGCACCAAGCCCAGGTTGAGGTGGATCTCGGCGACCCGGGGGGCGAGTTTGACCGCCGCCTCCAGCTCACGGGCGGCGTCGTCAAGCCGGTTCTGCTGGCGGGCCTCGATACCCGCGCGGACATTGGCCGCCGCTTGCGGGTCGATCGCCTGGGCCGAGGCAATCGAGTCGGAGCCGAGGACCAGCAGCAGCAGAAGGCACGCGGGAACGGCATGCCGTGCCGGCGAATTGGGCGGCTGACCCCGAGAGCCCACTACGGTTCGTTCACTGCGACGATCTGATCGGCACGCAAGTCGGTGAGCGTCTGTTTGGCGCCGCTGGGCCATAGGACTTCCATCCATTCCACCACATCGCTGCCACCCAGACCAAAGTGGACGCGGGCATCGCTCGCGGAAAGATAGCTGCCCGCTGTCGTGGCGTAGCTCCATTGAAGCTCGCCGCCGGCGCGCAGCTTGATCGTGGCCCCCTGCCCGTCTCGGTTGCTCTTGGTACCGGTTAACTTAACTTGCAGC
>JAKZVK010000908.1:0-3761 GCA_047516085.1 Bryobacterales bacterium | reverse complement strand
CCCGCGCCACGCGCACAATGAGCTCACGGATGTCCTTCGCCGTCGGAGGTCGGCCTGGGCTCCGGTTCTTGCTGCCATCGTACTTGACTGCGATGAGGCAGCGGTACCAACGCAGAAGCGTAGCGGGTGTGGCAACGGACGCAATCTGGGCCAGCGCCTCGCGGCCTGCCTTGGTGCATAACTCTGGACAACTCTAAAGGAATCAGCAGGTTACGTTTTTGGGCAAAAAACAGCAGGGTCAATGGAATCAATGACTTACCTGTATTTATGCACCAAGGCAGCTCGAGGTCGTTGGGGGCAACGACCATGTGGTGGCCATCGGGCTGGCCACTTATTCCCTCCAGGCTGTTTAGCCATCTGCATCTGCTTGTTGCAGCCCAGGCGGGTCTTGAGTTCGTTTGTGTTTTTGGACACGACGGGCTCGAACAGGCTGGATTCGCCGGCCAGCGGGACGTCGAGATCATAAACGCCGGCGTCACACGCACTGGACGCCACTGGGCAACCGTGTGGCTGCGCAGGCGGTGACAGACTATCTGATCGACGAGTGTTCGGATCTGATGTTAGCGTGAGTCGCACCCCGTGGCGACGGGTGAATCCTCAATCCTGAATCCTCAATCCTTATCCCGCGGCAACAAAGTCCGCGGGTTCTCCACCACCCCCACCGGGCGGCAGTTCGGGCAGTTGTCCGGACCATCGCCCAGATCCGTGCGGGCGTCGTCGAGATACCCCGACAACCGCGCCACCACGTCGGGGTTTCCCGCCGCGACGTCGGTCGTCTCCCCGATGTCCGCTTCCAGATCGTAGAGCACCCCGTCTTTCGCGTGGAGCTTCCATTGCCCCGAGCGGACGGCCCGCAACTCGTAGCCCGCGTAGTAGTAGAACGCGTCGTGCGGCGACCGCGCGCCTTCCTCCCCGAGCAACAGCGCCGAGATGTCCTTCCCATCGATGATCCGCTCAGCCGGAGCCTGGCTCCCCGCCAGTCCGGCTAGGGTCGGCATCAGATCCATCGTCGTGGCCATCTCGTCGACGACCGTGCCCGCCGACACGCGGCCCGGCCACCACGCCAGCGTCGGCTCCCGCATGCCGCCCTCCCAGGTGCTGCCCTTGCGGCCGCGCAGCGGCGTGTTCACGGAGCCTCGGGATGCGCCGTTGTCCGAGGTGAACAGCACCAGCGTGTCGTCGGCCAGCTCCAGCTCCCGCAACGTGTCGAGGATTCGGCCCACGCTCCAATCCACCTCCTCGATCTGTGCCCGCGTGCGCCGCTCGACCTCGAAGTCAAAGGGCTCCCGGATCACGCTGTCCCAGTCGATCTGCTCACCTTCCTGAAACCCCAGAAACTCCCTCCGAGCGCCCCGCGGATGGTGGATGAACGCATGAGGTAGATACACGAAAAAAGGCCCGTCCTTGTTGCGGCGAATGAACTCCACCGCCGCGTCGGTGAACTGCTGGCAAAGCAGCCCCTGGTCCTCCATGTCCTCTATCCGGCCCACCACCTCGCCGTCGCGCATCAGCGGGAGTGGCGGGAAGTTCCATTTGTCGCTATCGCTGCTGAATCGCGGGTGTTTCGGCCACATGTCGTTCGAGTACGGAATGCCGTAGTACTCGTCGAACCCCTGAGCGGTAGGCAGGAACTCGGGTTGATCCCCGAGGTGCCACTTCCCGAAGCCCCCCGTCGCGTAGCCCGCCTCCCGCAATACCTCCGCGATGGTCACCTCCGACGGATGCAGCCCCCACCGGTCCCCCGGAAACAGTGTGGCGAACTGCGATCCCCACGCCAGTCCCACCCGTTTCGGATAGGAGCCGGTCAAAAGCGCCGCCCGCGACGGCGTACACAACGGAGCCGCCGCGTAGAACGACGTCAGCTTCATCCCCTCGGCCGCCATCCGGTCCAGGTGCGGCGTTCGATTCACCGTCGAGCCGAACGGTCCGATATCCCCGTAGCCCATGTCGTCGATGAAGATCACCACGAAGTTGGGAGGCCGCTCCGGCGCCGCCCCGCAAGCGCCCATCACCCCGGCCGCCAGCAGCAGTCCCCCCAGCATCTTCCTGAATCGCACGATCCTGCCTCCACTGTTGTTCGTGATGCTCACGTGACCTCCAGCCAGCACCACCCTATCGCCCATGTCCTCCTTCCACAACCTGGGCCGCATCGCTCGGGACACCGCCTGCCGTCGCCCGACCACCCTCGGTGTTCTCAGCCTACCGGCGGTCGAGCGGCTTCCTGAGGCAAGAAGCTATATCGCGACTTCGGCGATAGCGATTGAGCGCCGTATTTCGACACGATCACGATCGCCGCGATCATGACGGTGCGCTGGCCGACGGTGACCAATGGTTTGGAGGACAAACTTCATCTCAGCGGTCGGTCAAGGAAGCAGTGTCTACTTGATCAACCTCACCGGTCATCCGGCGATCAGCATGCCCAGTGGCTTTTTTCAGGGCTCACCCACGAACCTGATGTTTACGGGCAAGCTCTTTGGTGAGCCGGAAATCCTGCTGCTGGCACATGCGTTCCAGGCGCAGACCGATCACCACTTGAAGCATCCCAAGCTCTAGGACGGGGACTAAATCTCCGTGTCTCGGTTGAAGGCGGCCCAGGCGAACCAGAACGCAGAATACACAGAAGCGGCGCGCGTTTGCCGACCTTGAAGCTGCGACCGATGCCATGCCTGGGTATGCCGGAAAGCTTCGCCTTCGGGATCAGATCCTCGAGCGGATCCCAGATATCGAAATGCTCGTCCGAGTCCAGGTGCTGAAGCGCGACAGAGGCGATGTGTTCCCGACGACCGCACAGGATCCCGCTCGATTGCGGTCCCCTGAGCCCTTTTCCGCCACTGGCCGCCGCGAGGTCCGCCCCGGTCTGTATGAGCTGGCGCAGGTCGGGCGGCAGCTCACCCGCGGCGTCAACCAGCACGGGCACCTGGTGCCTGCGGGCGACCTCGACGACCTGCGCCAAAGGAGGCCGGTTGTCCTCAGTGGTCAGGTACGCGATTGCCGCCGTCTTGTCGGTGATGGCAGCTTCGTACTCCCAGGCCTCGGTGCGCCGGAGCTCGGCCTCTGACAGGCGCTCGTTCATCCCCACCTCGACCAGTTTCGCGCCGGCCAGTCGGATCGCATGGTCGTAACCACTGCGGTGCTCCCGAGAAATGATCACTTCGTTTTTCATCCCGGTCGTGTCCGGCAGCCGTTCTATCTTCGCCAAATCGAGCCCCGCCAGGATGGCTGCCGTGGCGAGAGTTAGACCGGTCGAAGCGCCCGATGTCACGTAACAGGCTTCGGCGCCGGTCGCCTTCGCGAGGTGTTGACTGGCCGCCGCCTGAAGCTCCATGAGCGAGACGGCATCGAGCGCTGCGTCAGCCATCGCCTGGACGACCTCCAGTGGCATCGTGGCTCCGCCGACCCGCGTGGAGCTTCCAGCCACGTTGATGATGGTTCTCACGCCGAACTTTGTGTAAATACTCGCTGGGTTGTTGCCGAGCTTAGGCGTCCCACCGGGCGTGTGGCCCTGACCCAACAAAATGCCACTCATCAGAAGGCACCGAACGCCAACGCCGATCCTTGAACCCGTCATGTACGCCTCCTTGCGGAGTAGTTGATCGACTCCTAATCGTCAGGCTACCCAACTAGTCCCCTGGATCTTTGATTACTGACAAAAGTCTAAACGAGCGTGCGCGGTCAAGGTTCGCTGAAAACAGAGGGAGAAGAGCTCACCGAGCTCGTTTGACTCCCGAGTGCCGCAGTGAAGCATGCGATGCTCGCCCGGC
>JAKZVK010000907.1:0-3464 GCA_047516085.1 Bryobacterales bacterium | reverse complement strand
CTCCTTGAGCGCGTCGATATCGAGTTCCTTGTCGGCGACGATCCGCTTCAGCCGGGCGTTCTCGCGCTCCAGCTCGCGCAGCCGTTTGGCGTCGTCGGCCTTCATCCCGCCGTACTGGTTGCGCCAGCGGTGCTAGGTCTGCTCCGAGATCTCGGCCTGCTTCGCCGCCTCGGCGATCGTCTGCCCTTCGCCGAGCAGCCGCTCCGCCTCCCGCAGCTTCCGCACGATCTGCTCAGGCGTGTGCCTGCGCCGCTTCACCGTGATGTCCTCCTCCACCCGCCTTCGCGGGCCAAAGGACTCTCATCAACAGCGGGCTCGTTTCAGGGGGTCGGGTCAGTGCGGCCCGCGCCGCTTCATGCGCAAGCCGCGAATCACTCGATCTGCTTGTCCGGCTTCGCCATCCGGTAGCCGACGCGAGGCTCGTTGAAGAGATACACCGGTTGCTTCGCCTCGTCACCCAGCTTCTGCCGGAGGTTTCTGACGACCGTCCGCATCGGACGCAAGTCGCCCGTCTTATTCATGTTCCAGATTCGATTGAGTAGGTGCTCATAGGTCAGAATCTGACCGGCCCGGGCGGAGAGTTCGAAGAGCAGCCGGTACTCAATCGCCGTGAGCGGAATCGGTCTGCCGGCAACAGTGACGGAGTGACGGGCGTGATCCACGACCAAGGGGCCCAGAACATAGGGCTCAACCAGTTCGGGCGTGGCGCGCCTGCGCAGGGCCGCCCGAACCCTGGCGATGAGTTCGGTTGGCGAGAATGGCTTGACCACATAGTCGACAGCCCCGGTATCCAGGGCGCGCGCGATGATTTCGTCTTGTCGGTAGACGGACAGGAAGATCACCGGTACATCCGCGATCTTCAGCATCTCCGCCATCAGCTCGATGCCATCGGTCCCCGGCAGCATCAAGTCGAGCAGGACGAGGTCCGGGTGCTTCTCCTCCATGAGGCGTAGCGCCTCCCGTGGGTCGCCGGTCACCAGCGGTGCATAGTCCGCCTTCGCAAGAGCATCGCCCACGTAACGCAGCGTCTGCGGGTCGTCGTCCACGACGAGCACGCGCCGTGGTTCTGATTCTGTGCGTGACGTGCCGGCAGAACGCGGACTCGGTTCGGCGGACAATGGGATCGCTGTCGATTCGGCCGCCGGCAGTGTGAACGTGAACCGTGTGCCCAGGCCGGGCCCGTCGCTCTCCGCCCAGATTCGTCCTCCATGCGCCTCGACGATGCCCTTGGAGATCGCGAGACCCAGCCCCGAGCCCTCTGCGCCGCGGCCGCCTTCTTCGAGGTCGGTGGGCGGGAACTTGCTGAAGATGTACTGCAAGCGCGCGGACGACAGCCCCTTGCCTTCGTCCGCGACCGTGACCGCCACATGGATCCCGTCCTGTACCGCGCTCACGCTGATGGCGGACGATTCTCGCGAGAATCTGGCGGCGTTGGAGAGCAAGTTGTTCAGGACTTGGACGATCCTGCGCCTATCCGCCATCACCAACGGCAGGTCCGGCGCGAGCTCGATCCGTAGTTTGCTGTTGCCGCCTCCGCTCTGGAGCTTGGCCCTGGCCTCGTCCACCAGCCTGGCCAGCTCGGACGGTTCGGGAGCAACCGGTAGCGCCCCTGTCTCGATTCTGGCCACGTCCAGTAGATCGCTGACCAGGTCGCGCATGTAATCGGCCTGCTCGTCGATGATCCGGTGGAACTGGTGCATCTCGGCCGGATCCAGATCGGACAAGGCCTGAAGCAGCGTGGTTGACGAGCCTTTGATCGTGGACAGCGGCGCGCGCAGTTCGTGGCTCACCTTGGCGAGGAAATCGGCGCGCAGACGCTCCAGATCCTCAAGTGGCGTCAGATCCTGCAACGTCACGACCACCGAATCCAGCTCGCCATCTTCTTCCGAATGGATCGGAGTGGCGTTCATCAGCGTCGTGATCGATCGGCCGTCTGGGGCCTCGAGGACGATCTCCTCCGCCCTGACGGTCTCGCCGCTGCTCAGCGCCTGCGCCAGAGGGAACTCGCGCAGCGAGAACTCCCGTCCGTCCGCCCGCCGGACGGTCAGAAGTTTCAGAAGCTCCTCCGGACTGCTTCCAGGAGCGCTCAGGTAGCCGACGATCCTTGCTGCCTCACGGTTGAATGACACCGGGTCGCCGGTCCGCGCGTCAAAGACGACAATGCCAACGGGGGACATATGAATCAATGTCTCCAGGTTCTTCTTCGCGCGCTGTTCGTCACGGCGACGACGGGCGTTGGCGATTACCAATGCCGCTTGCGAAGCGAACATGACCAGGATTTCCTCGTCGTCCTGGCTGAACTCACGCCGGCCTTCCTTTGCCGCCAGAAAGAAATGGCCGACTCCCTCGCCACGATGGTGGATCGGAGCCGCCAGGAACGAGAACGACGGGCTCTCAGACATAGGTAGACGGAGCTCGGGTAGATTCAACTCCTGGGTGTGGCTGACAAAGTCGGGCAGCCGCAAGGGCCTTGAAATCGTGCCCAGGTAGTCGAAGAGCTCGGGCCCACCCGGCCAATCCCAGAGTCGCCCGGTCTCTTCTGGCGTGAACCCCGAAGAGAGCAGGCGCTCTACCGTGTTCTTGCCATCCACCAGGGTGATCACGCCGTACATGGCGTCCGTCAGCGAACGAGCGCTGTCCAGGACATCTTGTAAGACGGTCTCGAATTCCAGGCTCTCATTGATGCGCAGGATGGCCTCGCTCAGCTTGGAGAGGCGATCGCGCTGCAAGTCGTTCGCTCGAGTCTGCTCTTCGCCCTGTCGCATGTCACCACTCCGGTTCACTTGCCGCTCAACCACAACTCAGCAGCCTTGGCCGCCACTGGCTCCCGGAACCGCAGAAGCGGCTTGAAGCGTCTAGCCGCCTACGCAGGTTTCACACCTGCGGCACGATATCACGAGACCTCATCCACATTGAAATTCTTACTCACGTCCATCTAACAGGGGGCTGAAGAAGCGCCTTGCGGCGGCGGAGGCGTCGGGCGGCTCTGAAGGCGCCTCCCGGTTGCGTGATCGTGCCTCCGCGCCGGCATCCGGATGTCTCTGGGGGCTGCAGACCGGCTGGCGGGCGCACCGCGCCTACGCTGCGGTGAGCTCGAGCCTGGCGACGCGGACCAGGTTGTAGGCCGCTGCGATGAGCTCCAGCCAGAAGCGGTTGCGGGCGGATCCCGCATAGCGGAGCTTGCGGCCTCCGCCCACGGTCTTGACCCAGCCACGACCTCGTCCACCCGCTTGCGCCCGGCGCTGGCTCAGCGCGTGGCCGACGTGCCGCGTCGTGCGCCCGTCGACCGCCCCGCGACCCCAGCGGGGGTCGTTGCGCGCCGCGTGCGGGGCGACGGCAACCTACGCTTGGTTCGGCCATTGACGACATGCCGGCTCAGTTCCTCGACGTTGCCCCGCGATGCACTCCTGCAGGCGCACCGCGGCGTACTGGTCGTACTCCACCTCGGCTCTGCGGGTGCCGGG
>JAKZVK010000906.1:0-7963 GCA_047516085.1 Bryobacterales bacterium | reverse complement strand
AGCGCGTCTCGTCCGGAATTCCGAGTAAGAGGGGTGAATACGTCGCCCACACGACTAGCTGCCGTCCCACACCATGCGTCCGTCGAGGTCGACCCATTGGTTGCCCAGCTTGATCTTGACTGGGAGAGGCCCCCGGCTTTCAAGCAGTGTCCGTCCCTCATCCGCGAAGATCATGTCGATTTCCGGTGCGAACCATCGAACCAAGAAACTGCCGGCCCGCATGCGAATGGCCACGGCCGGACGGCCGCGGTACTCCGTCGTTTCGCGGTGTTTCAGAGTGAAACCCACGATGCGGGCGTGGGTGAGGGCCACCAGCCGGAATGAGATCTCCTCGCCGCGCATGAGTTGCTTCCAGTGGGCTGTGACGTGGGATCGGAGCTGATCGACGGTAAGTGTATCCGGCGTCCAGTTGTGCCGAGTGCGCGACGTTTCGCCGTTCCGCTCGATCTCGAACACTGCGTCGTCGCCCGACACCGTCGACGTGTACCGCTCGTCGACCTGATGCTGCACCAACTCGTGTCGCACGACCGACCGACCGGCATACGTCACCTGTTCCGTGACAGCAGAGTCACCGGCTCGATCACGAAACCGGACGTCGGCCACGGTCTGGCCATTCGTGGTCGCAATGGTGCGTTCGAAAGTAAAGAGCGGCGTGGCGGCGTCCGTCTTGGGGGCGTCACCCTCACGGGCGAACACGCTTGCGCGCTCCGCGGGCGCGGTTTGGGCAGCCAGCGACAGCGACAACCCTAGGAGCAACCCACCGCTCGCTAGCCGTGCCATTTTGGTGTAGTAACGTGAGGGTCGTTGACCCCCAACGCTGGATCAGGCCCGCGCGCCCCTTGGTGCTGTATCAAAGCGTGCGTCGTCAAGACCCGGACATGCGAACGAAGAGTCATAGGGCGTCAGTAATCCTGCTTTCCCTTCTAGTATGCCTCGGCAGCGGCTGCCTGCTCCGCCTGGGCCATCTGGAACCCGTGCCGGTGGAAGCGCTCCCAGCGACGCCCGAGCGGCTTGCGCGTGGTAAGTATCTGGTCGAGAATGTGGCGGTCTGCATCGACTGCCATTCGCAACGCGATTGGGACAAGTTCTCGGCCCCGGTCGTACCGGGAACCGAAGGACAGGGGGGTGAGATTTTCGACGCCAGGCATGGTGTCCGGGGTGGTGTCGTCTATGGCTCGAACATCACGCCTGCCGGTATCGCGCACTGGACCGAAGACGAGATCCTCAGAGCCATCACCGTTGGCGTGAGCCAAGATGGCAGGGTCCTTTTCCCCCTCATGCCCTACCGCAGCTACCGGCATCTGACGCGCGACGACGCGGCGGCGATTCTCGGCTACTTGCGTACGTTGAAGGCCATCGAGCATGACGTTCCGCCGAGGCGGCTCAACCCGTTCGTGCGGCTCTTCATTCGCTCCTTCACCAAAGACACGGTGCGTTTGGCAGCCACCATCGACAAGCGGGATACCGTCGAGTACGGGCGATACTTGACCACCCTCGCCGGCTGCGCCGAGTGTCATACCCCTCGCGGCTCAACCGGCCAGCCCAAACACAAGCTCTCCCTGGCCGGCGGCGTCGGATTCACGCTCCCGCAGGGCAGAGTGGTGGCGGCCAACATTACGCCCGACCCCGAAACCGGCATCGGGACTTGGAGCAAGGGCGCTTTCGTCGGCCGCTTCAAGTTGTATGCGAGCCCCGAGGCCCGCGATGCACCTGTCGGCCCGGGACAGATGAACACGATCATGCCGTGGACCATGTACGCCGGCATGCGCGAAGACGATCTCGGCGCCATCTATGACTACCTCCGTCAGGTAACACCGGTGAAGAATCGCGTGAAGACCTTCACTCCAAAGACCCGGATGGGCCGTCCGAACCACTAGTGGACTGTCGCGGAGAAGACTTGTGGCAAACGAGCAGGCGGGCGGGCGCAGGGACCCGCCCCTACAGTTACCTATGTCCTGGTAGGTTCACTGTCTCGCTGCCAGGATCAGGCTCTGCCCATTGGTGTTAGACTTACCAGCCGGGCGCGCGTAAGGTCGCTAGATGGGCGCCGCCGGCTGCGATCGCTGGCTGAGTCCAGCGGGAGCGCGGGTTCGGTTCGGCCTGCGAAGGGGCAACGTGGCAACCATCGTTGAAACATCGTCTGCGTTCCCGCCGCACTACTTCACACAGGACGAGCTCGCGGCGTTGTTGCGGGAGGCCTGGGCCGACTCGTCCGAGCGATTGGAGCTGCTCGACCGCTTTCATCGCGCCGTCGAGGTGGCGGGACGGTATATTGCGATTCCCCCTGCCGAGTACGTTGCGCGGCGCGGATTCGGCGCCCGCAACGAGGCCTGGCAGCGGGTGGCGTTGTCGCTGGGAGAGCAAGCCGTGCGATCGTTGCTGGAACGGGCCGATCTCCCGCCGGAGAAAGTTGACGAGCTCGCCTTCACCACGGTGACAGGTCTGTCGGTGCCGTCGATCGACGCTCGTCTGATGAATCGGATCGCGTTTCGTCCCGACTGCAGGCGGCTGCCGTTCTTCGGACTCGGCTGTGTCGCCGGCAGCGCCGGCGTGGCGCGATTGGCCGACGCGCTGGCAGGGCGGCCGGGAGACGCAGCCGTGCTGTTGTCGGTGGAGTTGTGCTCGCTCACAATCCAGCTTGACGACCTCTCGGTGCCGAACCTCATTTCGTCTTCTTTGTTCGGCGACGGCGCGGCGGCCGTGTTGGTCGTCGGTGACGAGCACCCGCTGGCTGGACGGGGTCCCCGGATCGTGGCCACGCGCTCGATCTTTTTCCCCGACACCGAGCAGATCATGGGCTGGGACGTGACCGACAGCGGTTTCAAGATCCTGCTTAGCGCCGGCGTTCCGACGCTGACCGAGGAGCGGTTGCGGCCGGCCGTTGACGACTTCCTCGCCGCGCACGAGCTGGCGGTGAGCGACATCTCCCACTGGATCGCTCACCCCGGTGGTCCGAAGGTGCTCGACGCCATCGAGCAGGCGCTCAATCTCGAGCCGGATGCGCTCCGCCTCAGCCGCGAAAGCCTCGCACAGGTGGGCAATCTCTCCTCGGCGTCGGTGCTGCTGATCCTGGGTCAAACCCTTGCGCTCGAGCCCGAGCCCGGCCGCTGGGGCGTGATGTTCTCGATGGGGCCGGGCTTCTGCGCCGAGCTGTTGCTGCTGCGATGGTGACGCGCTGGCTCTTCGTCGGAGGGGTCGTTCTGCTCATCGTCCAGCGGCTGATGGAGTTGCGGCAGAGCCGACGCAACGAAACGAAAATCATCGCGGCAGGTGGCCGGGAGCATGGCGCGGGGCACTTGGTCGCGATGAAGCTGCTCCACGGCGCGTGGTTCGCAAGCATGGTGGCCGAGGTGTTTCTGCTGGAGCGGCCCCTGATCCCTGCCGTCTCGGTGCTCGCGGCGATCGGGGTGGTCAGTGGCCAGCTTCTGCGCTACGCCGCGATGCGACAGCTCGGCTGGCGGTGGAGCGTCCGGGTGTTCACCATACCCGGCGCTGCCGTGGTCGACGGTGGCGTCTTTCGCTACCTGCGCCACCCCAACTATCTCGGGGTGATCCTCGAGATTGCCGCTGTGCCGTTGCTGCACGGCGCAGTTCTGACGGCGCTCGGGTTCTCCATCGCGAACGCCGCTTTGCTGGTGGTGCGCATTCGGACCGAGGAGCGAGCGTTGCAGCTTGACAACGATTACGATCGCCGTTTTGGGCGACGGCGTCGGCTGATCCCCGGAAGGGCTGCGCGGACATGAGCATGAGCACGATCGATGTTCTCGTGGTCGGCGGCGGGCCGGCCGGTCTGGCGGCGGGCATCTCGTTCGGGCGGGCGGGGTTGCGAACGGTGGTCTGCGAGGGCGGCTCGCTGCCGGCCGACAAGCCGTGCGGGGAGGGTGTCATGCCGACCGGCCTCCGACACCTGGAGCGTCTCGGTGTATCGGCGTACCTGCGCCCGGAGCACATGCGGCCGTTTGTCGGCGTCCGTTACCTGTCGGCCACGGGGGCCGGCGCTTCGGCTCGGTTTGCCGAAGGGCCTGGACTGGGTATCCGCCGAACCGAGCTCTCGCGAGCTCTCTGTGAACGAGCGGCAACAATCGATGCCGTCGAGGTGCGGCCGCGGACGCGAGTGACGCTGGGGACGCGCGGGCCGGGCGGGACGCGAGCTTGGCTCGACGGCCAGGAAACGATGGCGCGCTTGGTCATTGGCGCCGACGGAATGAGCTCTCAGGTCCGCCGGTGGGCGGGGCTTCAGGGCGCGTCGCATCGAAGGCGGCGGTTTGCCGTGCAGCAACACTTTCGGCGTAGACCCTGGTCGGAGCATGTGGATGTCCATTGGGCGGGCGGTGTGGAAGCGTACGTAACGCCGTGCGGCCCGGAGGAAGTCGGCGTTGCCTTTCTGTGGGCGCAAGAGGGGACCGCCGTGCGTGGTCGCCCACGTTTGATCCAGTCGATGCTCTCGCGCTTCCCGCGGTTGCGCGCGTCACTCCAGGGAGCCGAGCCTTCCGCCGACATCCGAGCCATCGGGCCGCTACACCAGGTAGCGCGGGCGCCCGTGTCCGATGGAGTCGCGCTGGTTGGCGACGCCTCCGGGGTACCTCGACGCGATAACCGGAGAAGGCATCAGCCTCGCCGTCGCGCAGGTCGAGGCCCTCTACGACGCCATCGGGCCGTGGCTGCAAGCGTCCGATCGGGCGCCGACGGTACGAGACCTGCAGGGGTATTCCCGGCGCATCTCCGCGATGGTGCATCAGCACCATCTGATCACCCGTCTCGTTCTGTTCCTTAGCCGGTCCCGGGGCTGGCCAACCGGGCGATCGCGGGTCTCGGCAGTCAACCGGAGCTGTTTCGCTGGCTGCTCTCGGCCAACATGGGTGAAGTCTCGCTGGCGTCGGTCCCGCGGCCCGACATCGTACGACTGGTGACAGGACTGGTCCGTGGCTGACGAGCCACTGCACCAGTCACCGCCGTCCGGGCAGGGTCGTCAACGAGCTACAAAAAAACAAATACAGTGGTGGAGGCGGCGGGAGTCGAACCCGCGTCCGAAGAAGTCCACCGCAGAGAGCCTACATACTTAGTCCGCTGGAAATCTCAGCCGGTTGTCAGCAGCGGACACCCACGAACCGGCCCAGCCCGATTGTTTTTCAGCCGTCGGCTCCGGACAGAAGCGTCAGGCCAATCCCGCCATGTGACGTCCGGCACCTCCATGCGGGCCTACAGGTGAGGACGGCCGCCTAATTAATTAGGCGGCGTACGCAAACTGCGTATCGTTGGCAATTATTGTTTTTCCGATCGTTTAACGGGAGCTCGGAACCCGGTATGCCTCTCTACGTCGGTACAGCCCCGTCGAATCCGTTACGCCCCCACGGATGGGAGAGAGATGCGGCCCGGCTTACGCCAACCCGGATCTCGTCTTTATTCTACTACGGCGGGGCGCCTCATGCTTTCTCGCAAAGGCGCCAAGCACCGCAAAGCCCGCAAAGCCTTCTGCCTTGCTTGGCGAACTTAGCGGTCCGTGGTGTCTTTGCGAGAAACGCGCAGCCCTACAACAAAGTTGGCTCTCGCTTCTGCTCCTTGGCCAGCCGTCTTTCGAGACGGGCTTGGCGGTGCTGCAGTTCCGGTGAGGGCCCGATGCGCTCGGCGGAGCGCGTCATGTGGAGAGCTTGTGGAATGTCCTTGGCGCGGTGCTCGTAGTGCTTGGCAAGTTCTTCGAAGGCATGGACGCGATAGTCGTTCTTGAGGCCGGTCAGGTCTTCGAGAATCGCCAACATCTCGTCGTAGCGCCGCTGTTTCTTTTCGAGCAGCGCCGTCTCCCACATCGCACGAAACAGGTTGTCATCGGCGAGGCCGGCGTCGATCGAGCGGCGGTAGAGTTTCGTAGCCGTTTCGTGCTCTCCGCCTTGACGCAGCCAGCGGGCCAGGCCGAGTAGGTCGGCGCCGTGCCGCAAGCGCGCCTCCGCCGGGTCGGCAAAGGCCGGCAACACCACCGCCGTGAGGCAAGCGAGCGACACGATGTCGATCACGTTGTGATGAAACAACGGGACCAGTTTGAACGCCTGCCGGGTGCGCAAGTACTCGAAGTAGTAGTACGGGATCAGCTCGCCGGGCAGGTCGCCCTCGCGCACGACGCCGAGAATGTCGTACTCGAGCTGCATCAGGCGGCAGCTCTCCATGCGCAGCTTCCATAACCGTCTCGCGCCATGCAGCAGGTCGAGGTGATGCATACGCTCGAACGGCCACCACTGCCGCTTGAGACGGTAGCGGGTCTCGAGCAACGGCGCGTCGTAGGCTTTGCCGTTGTAGGTGACCAGAACGTCGTGCCAGCGCAGGAAGTCGGCGAGCCCAGCGAGCATGGCGGTCTCTTCGTCGTAGTCGCGCATGAAGAACAAGCGCACGCGGAAGCCGCCGTCTTCGATCGTGCCGACTCCGACCAGGAACGCGCAGGTGCCGGTGCCGCCGGCGAGTCCCGTCGTCTCCGTGTCGAGAAAGGCCCAGCGGGAGGGGTCGTGCGCCGGGATGGTGTCTCGCGAGACGCCCCTCAGTAGCTCGCCGGGCAAGTCGCCCAGATGGGAGATGTCCATGCTGCCGTGGCGGTAGGTGCCGGGATAGAAGCGCTCTGAGAGGAAGTAGCGCCCCCATTGGTTCTCCACGACCTTGCCGTCGAGCAGGGTGTCGGCGTTGTAGTGCTCGGGGTGGTCGCCTTCGAGGGCGGGTGGTTCGTTCTCGAAGGCCGGGCGAGGCGGGTTCTTCTCAATACGGTGGACGCGTCGCCGCAGGTGATCGAGTTGCTTGGTGAGGTCAGGCTTCATGTTTCTCGCAAAGGCGCTAAGGACCGCCAAGCTCGCAAAGGAAGACCTAAATGTCTTTGCGTCCTTTGCGTTTCTCTGCGTCTTTGCGAGAAACAAGCTCGCCCACCAGCCGCCTCGCCACCTCCTTGGCCTTCTCTCCCACCTCACCCAGCGCACCCACGCACGACGGACACCCCGACCCGCAAGGGCACGAATCCAACAACTCCCGCGAACGCTCCAGCAGCCGGCCATGCATACGGTACAACGGCTCGCTCTGGCCGATGCCCCCCGAGAAGTTGTCGTAGAGGTAGAGGTTCGGCTCATACCCGCGCGCGCCATCCTCCTCGTCCCCACCGATTGCCACCCCCAAGTCGCGCGGATCGCACATCAACAGCAGTGACCCGACCGTCCGCAACACGTTCGCCAACCCGGCGACGCCATTCTGCTTCTCGGTCGGGCTGTACTCGCTGAGCCGCGTCAGAAACGCCTCGGGGAAGTGCAGCCAGAAGGCCGAGGTGTGCATCTCCTGCTCGGGCATCGCGAGCTTGCCCGCCCCGACGTTTTCGTTGGTGTAGAACTTCAGCTTCTTGAAGCCCACGATCTGACGGTTGATCCGCACCTCGCCATGATTGCGGACTGCCGGGCTACTCCCCTCCGACGTCAGCGCCCCCGACCCCAATACCTCCGTGTCGAACGTGCTGAGAATCTTCACGCGTGTGTAATCGATGGCGTCGGTGTAGTAATTACACTCGACGCTCCGCACGTACGCCTTGCGCTCTTCATAGTCGAAGCGATCGACGTGATAAAGCTTGCCCTCGTGAAGGTAGATCGCCTTCTCGTGCAGGGTCGTGAGCGCGGCCGTGAAGTCAACCTCCCCGATCACTTGCGGCTCGCCCGTAGTGTCGACCACGACGAAGTTGTCGCTCGTGACGGTGCGCAAGCTCACCGCGTTGGCTGGGTACGACTCCGACGTCCAGTGCCATGAATCGCCCGCGTGGTGCAGGACGACGATCTCTTCGAGGAACTTGCAGGGCTCCTAGGTCGAGTGAGGGCCGAAGGTCTCACCGTCTTGAATCGGCAGCTCGAAGGCGGCACACTTGAGGTGGCTGATGAGGATCTCGACGTTGTCGGCGTTGACCTGCGCGTGTTCGGGGGAGGCGCCGAAAAAGTAGTCCGGGTGCTCGACGATG
>JAKZVK010000905.1:0-13661 GCA_047516085.1 Bryobacterales bacterium | reverse complement strand
GTGCGTCAAGTGATCGACCAGCTCCGCGCCCGACAGCCGTTCCAGGTCAAGGCCAAGCACCGGCTTCGCGTCTTTCGCCTCGATCTTGTAGACACGGCCGTTGGAACGGTCCCACTCGGCGTCAGGATCGGGGTGGGCGGTGCGCTTGTCGTGGAAGTCGCTGATGTAGATCGAGCCGTCGGGCCCGAGCGCCAGGTCGGTCGGTGAGAACCACGTGTCGTTCGAGTCGAGCAGGGTCCCGACTTGTTGAGCTTCGAACGTGGAGCCTCGAGGCTTCACGCGCCACCACGAGGCGGAGTGGCCCAGGAAGTTGGCTCCAATGAAACTCTTGTGGAACGTCTGGGGGAAGGCGTCGGCGTCGTAGATCGTGCCGCCGAGAACGATATGTCCGCCGGTGACTCCGCTGTGCTTGACGTGCCCGAAGAAGCCATAGGTATAGAGGTTATGCAACGGGCCGTGCTTGCCGAAGCTCTTGCGATAGTAGCCGCCCTGCACCGCGTGCCAAAACAACGCTCCGCCGTTGGAGCTGTAGAAGAGGTTGCCCTTGCGGTCGAACGTGAGCCCGTAGATGTTGCCTCCACCTTCGGCGAACAGCTCGAACTCTTTCGTGAGCGGATGGTAGCGCCAGACGCCTTGCTGAAATTCGATCCCGCGAATGTTGCACGTGCTGGTGCTTCCGTTGAGGCCGTACAGCCAACCGTCCGGTCCCCAGGTGAGATGGTTCGCGACGGACTGGGTGTCTTGCATGCCGAAGCCCTTGAGCAAGACCTCGGGGTCGGAGTCGGGCACGTCGTCGCGGTTGCGATCCGGATAGAAGAGTAGGTAGGGCAGTTGCAGGACGTACACTCCGCCGTGTCCGAAGGCGAGCCCCGTGGCGATGTTGAGCCCACTAACGAAGTCCTTGAACTGGTCGGCCTGGCCGTCGCCGTCGGTGTCTTCGAGAATGGTGATGCGGTCAGCGCCGCGCGGGCCGTGAGGAGGCGGCTCGGGGACGCGGTCGTACACAGTGCGCGACCAGCGGTCGATCTTCGCTCGCTTCAGTCCGGCGGGGTTGGGATACTGGAGATACTGGATGACCCACAACCGGCCGCGCTCGTCGCACTTGACCAGACTCGGCTGCCGCACTTCGGGCTCGGAAGCGAACAGCTTCACCTGAAGGCCGTCCGCCACGTCCATCTTCTGGGCCGCGGTCTTGGGTGCGTACCCTTGGGGCAGCGCAACCGAGGTTAGGCAGACCAGGACCACGGATTGCAGAGCGAGGCGAAGCGTCGAACGAAGTGCGCCGGATAGCCGCCCCGTGTGTCGTGAGATCCGCACAGATAACACTCTACCGATCTGGCCCGCGCCAAGGCGTTGTAGCCGAAAGTGCCGTGCTTGCACCGCAGCGCCGATGGCGGGCTCTGCTACCGTATCAGCCATGGCAAGGGTTCATGGAATAGCTCGGCAGTCGATGACGCGCCGCGCGCACGTGAGCCCACCCGCAGGAGTGCCCCGATGAAGATGAACGTCTTACTTGTTTTCCTTTGGCTTGGCAGCACTTTGAGCGCCCAAACGCAGTATGACCTGCTCCTCAAGGGCGGTGACCTGATCGATCCGAAGAACGAGATCAACCGCCAGATGGACGTGGCCATCAGCGGCGACAAGATCGCTCGCGTCGCTCCTCAGATCGATTCGCTCGAAGCGCGGAAGGTGGTCGACTGCACAGGGCTGTACGTGGTCCCCGGTCTGGTCGATATCCACGTGCACGTCTACGCGGCAACGGGTCTCAAGGAAAACTTGCACGGCGATCCGACAAGTTTCGCGGGTTTCCGAGCGGTTCATCCCGACGGATTCAGTTTTCGGTCCGCCACGACCACGATGGTGGATGTGGGCAGCTCGGGCTGGCATAACTTCCCGGAGTTCAAAGAGCGGATCATCGCTCTCTCGACCACCCGTGTCTACTCGATGCTGAATATCGTAGGCAAGGGCATGGCCGGCCGTGCCGAGGTCGAGCAAGACCGCGAGGACATGGACGCCGAGGCGACGGCCAAGGTGGCCCGGCAGTTCTCCGAGCACATTCGTCGGCGTCAAGACGGCGCACTATGCCGGCCCCGAGTGGGACCCCGTCGACCGAGCCGTCAAGGCAGGCGAGTTGGCCGACATTCCCGTCATGGTAGACTTCGGCTCCTTCCGCGAGGAACGCCCATTCTCCGAGTTGGTCACGAAACGCCTGCGCCCGGGCGATATGTACACGCATTTCTACTCGCCCGCCACGCCGCTGCTCGACGAAGACGACAAGCTGCATCCCTTCCTGCACGTGGCGCGCAAGCGCGGCGTGAAGTTCGATATCGGCCACGGCGCGGGCAGCTTTTCCTGGCTGAACGCGATTCCCATGATCCAGCAGGGCTTCTTGCCGGACTCGATTTCAACAGATCTGCACCAAAGCAGCATGAACCGTGGCATGAAGAACATGTTGAACGTGATGTCCAAGATCCTCAGCCAAGGTGTTTCGCTCTACGACGTGATCCAGATGTCGACGATCAATCCGGCGATGCAAATCAAACGGCCCCAGCATGGGCACCTGACCGAAGGCGCCGAGGCAGATGTGGCCGTCTTGCGGCTCGACTACGGCACGTTCGGGTTTCTGGATGCCCGCGGAGCCCGCGCGATGGGTTCGCGATTGCTGGTGGGCGAGCTGACGCTTCGCGCCGGCAAGGTCGTGTGGGACCTCAACGGCCGCGCCGGGCTCGACTGGCGGGAACAGTACGGCAAGGATTGAGCTGGCGCTGGGGCGATCGTTCCAACCGCCGTCCTGGCACGGCCGCCGAAGCGGTGCAGTTCTTGCGAAAGGGGAACAGAGCTGTGAGTGACTCGAAACTTTGGACGCCGTCGCGGCGGGAGGTGCTCCAGTCGATCCCGGCCGTCCTGCTCGCTTCAACACACTGCGCGCCGAGCCCGGAGCGCCGCCTACGCATCGCGGCCGCGGTCACGGAATACCGGCGCCATTCCCATGCGCAGCATATCCTCGACCGCTATTTGATCGGTTACGGTTGGGAGAATCGCCACCATCGCCCGCCGATGGATCTCGTCTCCCTGTACGTCGATCAGCAACCCGAGAGTGACCTCAGCCGTTCACGGGCGCGCGAGTTCCCGGGCATGAAGATCTACCCTTCGATCGAGGAAGCCCTCACGTTGGGCGGTGACGATCTTGCGGTGGACGGCGTGCTGCTCATCGGCGAGCACGGCCGCTATCCGAAGAATGAGATGGGGCAGACGCTGTGGCCGCGCTACGAGTTCTTCCGCCAGATTGTGGACGTCTTCGAGAAGAGCGGCAGGACGGTGCCGGTCTTCAACGACAAGCATCTCTCATGGAAGTGGGACTGGGCCAAAGAGATGGTCGAGACGGCGCAGCGGATGGGCTTTCCGCTGATGGCCGGGTCCTCGTTGCCGGTGACGACGCGCCTGCCGCCCGTCGAATTGCCGCTGGGGTCAGAAGTTGTGGAAGCCGTGTCCGTCGGCGTCGGCGGACCGGACGGCTATGACATCCACTCGCTCGAAGCCGTGCAGGGCATAGTCGAACGCCGCAAGGGGGGCGAGACGGGCGTCGTGGCGATCCAGGCGATTCGCGGCGACGCTTTCTGGAAGGCCATGCAGGCGGGCTCCTGGGAGGGGGGCGGCTGGGACCCCGAACTGTTCCAGGCTTGTTTGTGCCGCAGCTTGAAGCTGACGCCGGCTCGAAAGGGCTTCAATCATCACCTGCCAACCATGGAGGAGATGCAGGGACTGGTGGAGGATCCGATCGCTTACCGCTATGAGTACGCGGATGGGCTGAAGGCCACCATCATGTTGGTCGAAGGCATCGTCCATGACATCACGGTCGCGGTGAGGCTGAAGAACGAGAGCAAGCCCGTTTCGACGTTGATGTACCTCCACCCGCGCGAGGTCGTCAACTTCTTCAGCCCGCTCACGCATCACACCGAGACGCTTTTCTTGACAGGCGAATCGCCCTACCCTATCGAGCGCACGCTTCTGACGACGGGCCTCACGGCGGCGGGTGTGGAGTCACTGCACCTGGGCGGCAAGCGATTGGAAACGCCGCATCTCGACGTTCGCTACGAGCCGCGAAAGGAATCTACCTTTTGGACGAGCCCGAATCCGACTCCCACCGGCAAGCCGCGGGCGCTGCCTGCCGTCGCGGCCAACGCGCCTCGCAAACGCATCGCGGTCATCACTACGATCTGGACGTACCTCTCCCACTCGCAGCACATCACCGATCGATTCCTGGTGGGGTACCCAATGAACGGCGAGTGGCACCGCCCGGCCATGGACGTGGTCTCGCTGTGGGTAGACCAGCACCCCGAAGGTGACCAGAGCGAAGAGCGGGCCAATCAGTTCGGCTTCAAGGTGTATCCCACGATTGCTGAAACGTTGCGCTGCGGCGGGGACAAGCTGGCGGTGGATGCCGTGCTACTGATCGCCGAGCATGGCGCCTACCCTTCGAACGAGAAAGGGCAGAAGCTCTACCCGCGGCACGAATGGTTCCAGGAGGTGGTGGACGTCTTTGAGCAGGACGGCCGCGCGGTTCCCGTCTTCAACGACAAGCACCTCTCGTATAGCTTCGAGAAAGCACAAAAAACGGTCCAGGCGTCGAAGCGTCTCGGCTTCCCCATGCTCGCGGGCTCGTCGATTCCGGTCACGTGGCGGCTGCCGGAACTGGAACTGCCTCACGAATGCGAAATCGAAGAGGTGGTGATGGCCGGTGCGGGCGGCTCCGACGCGCACGACTTTCACGCGCTCGAGGGGCTTCAAGCCATGGTCGAACGCCGCAAGGGCGGTGAGGCGGGTGTCAAGGCGGTTCAATTGCTAGAAGGCGAGGACGTGTGGCGCGCCGGCGAGGACGGGCGTTGGTCGAAGCAAATCCTCGAGGCGACTCTGTCTTGCAGCGATGAGCTGAAGGGAATCACTCTCGAAGATGCCCGGCCCCAGGATTTACTGGGCAGCGGCGTTTTGCCTCAGATCGTCAAAGAGCCGCGAGCCTATCTGATCGATCGCAATGACGGGTTGAGAACCACGTTGCTGTGGCTCAACGGCGCGGTAGGCGACTTTCTCTTCGCCGCGAAGTTGAAGGGGCCGGCGGGCATCGTTGCGGCGCAGCTCTTGCGGAGCCCAGGCCCGAACGTCCACTACTCGGCGTGCCTGGCGTCGAATATTGAAGAAATGTTCGCAACGGGAAAGGCGCCCTATCCGGTGGAGCGGACGTTGCTTGTGAGCGGCATGTTGGACCGCTGTTTGGAATCGATGGTTCAGGGGAACCGCCGTCTAGAGACACCGGAGTTGAGCGTCCGTTATCGTGTCGGGCCGGAGTCGCACCACAGTTGGGGCTAGCAGCCCGTGGTGAAAACCGGGCTTCTTGCCACGACCGTAAGACACACCCACATGTTGCGGTAGGTCGAGCAGGCGGGCACAGCGGGCCGTGCATGAAGCGATTCGTGAGAATCCTTGCGTACGGACTTGGGCCTTGATAAGGGGACGGCACATTGCGTCGCCGGCCCCCGAGACCTTCATGTGACCAAGCAAGCGGCGGCCGGCGTATGCCAAGACCGGTATCGCGAACAACACGAGGCCCGACTTTGCCACGCGCGGTTTGGGAACGCCTTGTAACTTTTCCGTCGCCCGCTCAGGGCTCCTGCCGCAAGGGTTTCGATACTCAGGGTTGTGCCTGACGGCTTCCCAGCAGGTCTACTTTTCCGCTAACTCCACAGCCCGGATGTTCTTGAAGTCGAGGTTGGTGGTCGGGTCGTGGGCTTGCAGGCTGAAGACGCCGGGAACCAGGCGGGCTTGGCGGCGGGCGTTGCTACCCACGGGACGCGTGTCTTCCCAGTCGCTGGTTTGGATGCCGTTGATCCACACGGCCATGTGACGGCCATAGGCGATCACGGTCTTGTGGAAGAACTCGCCGTCGTTGGGAATCACTCGGCGCGCCGGGACGTAAAAGTACAGGCCGCCCGTGCCGAAGTCGTGGGGCTTGGTGCGGTCGCCGTCCGTGAACTCGTTGCGGATCTGAGACTCGTAGCCGCTCCAGAAGACCCCCGGCTCGCCGCGTAGAAAGACGCCGCTGTTGGGATGGTGATCCGCGCTGGGCGGGTTGGTCTTGATGGCGAGCTGTAGCACGAAGTTCTGGAAGGCCTTCTCGGTCTCGAGCTGCCCGGCACCCTTTTCAACGTGTAGGGTCCCCTCGCGCACCGACCATTCGTGCACATCGTCGCGATTCGGCCGGTCGACCTTTTGCCAACCCGTGAGGTCTTCGCCGTTGAACAGCGGGCTTAGCCCCAGGGGTTTCAGCTTGATGTTGCGGAACTCGATGGGTTTGTCTTCGTTGTACTGCAATCCAATCACCCCCGTCCGGTGGGATGAGTCGTTGACGTCGAGCAGTTCGCGGTTGTTCAGCCTGACGACGATACGATCGCCGACCGCGCGCACGTGGTAGCGGTTCCAATTGTTGCCGATGAATTGCGCCGGCTGGGCCTTGGCATAGAACACCAGGCTGCCGGTGTTGTAGCCGTGGTCGAGACGGTTGGCGATTTGCAGTTCGTAGCCGGTTTCGTGCGCCGGGCCGCTGCGTGCCGATCGGAGGAAGACGCCGCTGTTGCCGTCCGCGGCCGTGCGGAACTCCAGGCTCAGCTCGAAGTCGCCGAACATGCTGGTTGTGCCCAGCCACCCCACGCCGCCGCCATCGGAGCTGAGAACGCCGTCTTTAGTTTTCCAACGGGCGTCACCGTGCCACTCCCACCCATATTCGGTCTCGCCGTCCCAGAGTAGGATCCAGCCTTGCTCTACTTCTTCGGGGGTAAGCGTATTGGCCGCGGTTAGCGGGACGAGAGCGATGGAGCACAGAACGATGGATCGGAAGAGAGTTTTCATAGTGATGCACCTGATGAGTTCGCGGTCGTGGCGGGCGCGGTACCTGACGCCCCTACGCCGGATTCGGCCGGTACGACGTCTGTCAGTGGCCCGCCTGCTGGAACAGCGAATATCCCATCATTATCGCCATCACGGCCGCCGAGACCCACAGAGCCAGCGTGAGCCAACCCTTGGGTAGGATCTGCTTCGGCATGTGGCGGTGCCGCAGATACACCGCGACGAACCCGATCACCGGCAGCATCAGGGCTTGGGCGACGCCGCCAATCTTCACCATCGTCACCGGCTCTTGCAAGAACGCGAAATACATCACGGGAACGAACAGCAGCACCACAACGAAGATCCTCGTGAACTTGAGCCGCGCCGCGTAGTCCCGCTTGTCGAAGAAGCCCAGCATCGACACAAAGTCGGCGAACATGCGGCAGTGCGCCGCCGTCGACGCGAACACGGTCGAGTAGAACACGGCGAAGGCGCCCACCTGGAACAGATAGAGCGACCACCCGCCCAGCGTCTCGGTGTACATGCTGGAGAGCACCTTGACCATGTCGCTGCCTTGGGGGATCAGTCCCATGCCGTTCAAGATGCCCGCGCCCAGCAGGTAGAACGCGATCGTGGCGAAGGTGTAGATGACCATCGAGTTGATCACGTCGACGCCCATCACCTTGACCCACCCGAAGGCACGCTGCTGCCAGGCCGGCGTATCTTCCCTGCGGCCGGTGTAGCGCGCGTACCCTTTCTCAATGCACCAGTAGGGATACATCACCAATTCCGTCGCGCCCACGCCGGTGATCCCGAACGCCGCCACCGCCGTGACGAAGCCCCCCTGCGGCATGTGGAACATCAGTCCGTCGGCGATACTAGCCCACGAGAAGAACTCCGGCCGCTTGAGTAGCAGAAACGCACAACTCACCGTCAGGATGGTGAAGCTGACCACCAGCCCCATCGCCACTCGCTCGACCGTGCTGTAGCGTCCCACGATCAGCAGCACCGCCGTCAAGGCGGCAACGACCCACACCCAGCCCTGCACCGACAGCCCCGGGATCATGCCGTGAAGGATCTCCGAGATGCCGCCCAGCATCCCGCCGACCTGCATCAGCGTCATCGACACCATGAAGACCCACATCCACACGACCCACGACACCCTCCACCGCGGACCGGGCACGCGGTCGAACGCCTCGAGCGTCGTCTCACCGGTGCCGATGGCGTAGCGTCCCAACTCGTTCTGGACGGCGAGTTTAATGAAGCAACTAACAATGATCAGCCACAACAGCGTGTAGCCGTTCTCCGCCCCCAGCACGGTGGTGGCGATCAGTTCGCCGGAGCCGACAATCGAGCTGGCGAGAATCAGCCCAGGGCCGATCAGCCGGAACATCGCCGTGAAGTTGGTCGGTGCTTCCCTGACGTCTTCGGCGCGAAGTTGGTAGGGATCTGTTGCTTCGATGTCGGCCATGGGCGATTCCGCAGATTACTCCAGGCCGCTCATGAACTTCAAGAAGAGGCGTGCGTAGCGATCCAGGTTGTCGAGGCTGCCCCCGCCCAGCAGAGGCGAACACATCTCGTATGCCACGCTGCCTGCGAAGCCGCCTTGATGCAGGGCGGTGAGGAACGCGCGGTAGTCGATGAAGCCGTCTGCCATCGGGACGGCCTGGGCATAGGGCGTCTTCGCTTCGTAGTTGATGACGTCGGGGTTGTAGTGGAAGCGGGGCCGCTTCTGATAGTTGGCGATGGTGGTGTGCGGCATAAGCGGAGCCATCACCTTGGCGGCTTCCGTGATGTCGACGCCTTGCAGCGCCGGGGCCCAGGCGTCGAAGAGCGGCTTGCAGTTGGGCTCGCCGACCGCCGCCATCAGGTCCTTCTGGCTGCGGTAGTCGACCGCGATGTCGTGATGGTTCTGCACACCGACGGTCACGCCGAACTCGGCGGCGCGCTGGGAGCATTCCTTGAGTGCGTTGACAACCAGGTCCCATTGCGGCAGGTAGCCCGCCGCGGGGTTCTCGTAACCAGTGTAGATGCGGATCAGGTCGCCGCCCACGTCCCGAGCGAGCCGCGCCATCTCGGTGACGTAGACGATCTGCATCTCGCGCATTGGGATCTCGGCGTGCTCGAGATCGGCGGTGAAGTTGCTGTAGCCGGCTAGACAGACCTTCGTGAGGCCTTGCTCTTCAATCAGCTTCCGCAGGCTCTCCCGCGCGGTATCGTCATAGTCGAGCATCGAGAGGTGCGGCCGCTTCGCCGTCAGCATGACACCGTCGAAGCCCAACTCGGCAGCCTTGCGGACGAAGTCGTCGACGCTGAGCCGGGCCTGGCCCCAGGAGCCGGAATAGCTGACAGAATGGAGAAGGGTCGTGAACTTCATCAGGGTCGCCTCGGGGTCTTCTTGCGCGAGATCGGCTTGGCTGGAGCGGCTGGGGCCTCCGCAGACGGTTTATGGTACCAAAGCAATTTTGTGACTATAGTCCTATTGTCTTAGGGGTGTCCTAGGGTAAACAATGTAGTCAATGCGCCACCGCTCGTTTCGCTATGACATCCGGCGTCCCGTGAACTTCCGCTTTTCCCGGGATGGGTCGCGGCCCTCGACCGGAACCGGAAGCACCCTCAACATCAGTCGGCGGGGCCTGCTCTTCCAGACCGAAGATAAGGTCGAGGTGGGCACGAAAATCCAGATGACGATCCACATTGGGCCGGGACAGATCTAGGCCTCCCAGGACGTATCGCTGCAGGTTGAAGGCATCACCGTGCGCACCGAACCCGGCAAGGTGGCCGTGTCGATCAAGAAACACCGCCTTTCCCCGGTTTCGCAGTGTCCTGTTAACGGGCTGGTTTGATGGGGCGGCTCCCAAGCCGCCGGTGGCGTCGATAAGCTCCCCTATCAGTCTTCGCTTTGTCCTCGCAGTCGTCGGCGCTCAGCGAGCGGCGGCTTTCGTGGCCAATGGTTTACCCTGGGTCGATGTTCCGGACGAGTAATCCGGGCCGTCCGACTGGGAGGTAGACCATGTCTTACGCGAATCTTCGGTACGAGGTAGAAGACTCGATCGCTCAGGTGACGGTAAACCGTCCCGAGAAGCTGAACCCTCTGAACGCCGAGACCGTGGCGGCGCTGGGGCAGTGTTTCGACGACATCGCGGCCGACGACAGCGTCAAGGCCGTGATCGTGACCGGGGCGGGCGAAAAGGCTTTCGTTGCGGGCGCAGACATCAATCAGTTGGCGACGTTGTCGCCGATGGCGGGCCGCGCCTGGGCTCTAGACGGTCAGCGGGTGTTCGCCCGGATCGAGGGCCTGCCCAAGCCCGTGATTGCGGCGATCAATGGATACGCGCTGGGCGGCGGCCTGGAACTGGCCATGGCGTGCCACATTCGCGTGGCCTCACCCAACGCGCGCCTGGGTCAGCCCGAGGTCAAGCTCGGCATCGTGCCCGGCTACGGCGGCACCCAAAGGCTGCCCCGTCTGGTGGGTAAAGGGCGCGCCTTGGAGATGCTTCTGACCGGCGATCCCGTCACCGCTGAAGAGGCGTATCGTATCGGTCTGGTCAACCGGCTGGCGCCGTTGGAGGATCTTCGCGGGGAAGCCCGCAAAATTGCGGCTAGAATACTAGAGAACGGTCCGGTCGCTGTGGCTCTCTGTCTGGACGCTGTGCAGCGGGGGATGGAGATGCCGCTCGACGAGGCCCTGCGCTGGGAGGCAACCCAGTTCGCCCTGAGCTGCTCCACCGAGGATATTCGCGAAGGCACGCAGGCCTTCCTCGAGAAACGCAAGGCCGAGTTCCAGGGCCGCTAGAGAAATGTAGGGGCACGGCATGCCGTGCCCGGCAACCGCAAAAAACGGAGCGCATGAAGAAGCAAGAAGAGAGATACCGCGTCATCGAAGGCGAATTGAGCGCTCAAGGGCTGCGCTTCGGCATCATCGCCAGCCGATTCAACAGCTTCATCACCGAGCGCTTGCTGGCCGGCGCGGTCGATGCGCTCGAGCGTATGGGTGCATCGGCTAAGAGTATCGACGTGGTCAAGGTGCCGGGGTCGCTCGAAATCCCCGTGGTGGCACGCGAGATGGCTACCAGCGGCAATTACGATGCGTTGATCTGCCTGGGCGCGGTGATTCGCGGCGACACCCCGCATTTCGACTACGTTGCGGGGGAGTCCTCCCGGGGTATCGCCGCTGCCGGACGCGAAACCGGCGTTCCCACGATCTTCGGCGTGCTCACCTGCAATACGCTCGAGCAGGCCATCGACCGCGCAGGCGCCAAGGGCGGTAACAAGGGCTTCGACGCGGCCATGACCGCCATCGAGATGGCCAACCTGGCCAAAGAACTGCGCGCCTCGCACAAGTCGAAGAAGTAACATGCCCTCCCGCCACCGTTCCCGTGAACGCGCCCTGCAGATGATCTACCAGTGGGAGGTCTCCCAAGCTTCTCCCGACAAGGTGGTCGAAACGTATTGGAGCGAGCTGTCCAAAGAGACCCCGGGCGACTCTACGGACGACCCGTTCGCCAACCGCGTGTTACGGGGGGTGGTCGAGCAGATCGCGAAGATCGACGGGCTCATCGAGTCTCACGCGGACAACTGGCGATTGGAGCGCATGTCGGCCGTCGACCGGTGCATCCTGCGGATGGCTGTGTATGAACTGCTGGAGGATACGTCGCTGGCGCCGGTGATCATCAACGAGGCGCTGGAGATCGGCAGCCGTTTTTCGGGTAAGGAGTCCGTTCCCTTCCTCAACGGCGTGCTCGACGCCGTCCGCAAATCGCTCGAAGAGAAAAAACTCGCGGCCATCGGCTCTCCGCCGGCGTAACCCCTTCATGTAGCGTAAGGCTCCAGCCTTGCCGAGAACCGATTCCTCGGTTCTCAGGTCCGCGAAGCGGTGCCTTGCGCCAGGACAGCGATCCTGTCAGGCCGAGGATCGCACCGTCGACGAACCCTTAAATCACACGGTCAGTTGATCCAACAATTGCGAGTCAATCTTGCTCTTGACCGTGCGCCGGTCAAGCTGGAGACGCCGGGCGGTTTCCTGATAGCTGCGGGTTTTCGCGTACACGAGCGTGGCGTAGTAGCTCAGCACCTGCTCGGCCGTGAGCGTGCCCTCCTTCAAGCGCTCGCCGAGAGCTTCCGGGGCCCCGCGGCGGCCGGCGCCAGAGGGCGGCTGATACTCCCGGCGGACGAGGAAGTTTCGGATGCACTGCTCGAGTTCGCGGTAGTTGCCCGGCCAGGCATACTCCAGCCCGAGGTTCTCTTTGACCCAGCGCTCCACTTCCGGAGCCAAGCCCACGGCCTCCTCGCCGACGACCTTTCGGGCCATGAAAAAAATCAACTCGTGGAGGACGTCGGGCGACTCCTTGATCTGGCTGTGCAAGGAAGGCGTCATCACCTGGTCGGAGCAGAGGCGGTAGTAGAGGTCCTCGCGGAACTGGCCCTCGTGCATGGCTTCGCTCAGGTCACGGTTGGTGGCGGCGATGATCTTGCCGTGGAAGCGGCGGCTTACGGTGTCGCCCACGGGTTGGAAAGTGCGCGTCTCGACCACACGCAACAGCTTCACTTGAATGGAAGGGTCCAGTTCGCCGATCTCGTCCAGAAAGACCTAGCCCAGCTCCGGACAGGTCTCGAGCCAGCCCTTGCGATCTTCCGTTGCGCCCGTGAACGAGCCTTGGCGGTGACCGAAGAGTTGCGATTCGATCAGCGTCGGGGGTAGCGCGGCGAGGTTGATGGGGTAGAAAGCCTGCGGCACGTCTTCAAAGCGGCACCGCTGCTCATCGAACGGAATGTAGCGTGACAACGCAATCGCTCGCGCCACCAACTCCTTGCCGGTACCAGAAGGACCCGTGATCAATGTGGCGAAGTCCGCCATGCGGGCGTAGAGCGTCCGCCGGTAGCGGCGGATGTCGTGGGTGAAAATCGACTGCCAAACTGCCGCACGCAATCGGGCCACCGATGGGGACGTGCCGACGATGTGCTCAAAGATGTGCAGGAAGGCGCGCCGGACCTGGAAGTAGCAGGCGAAGGTATGCGCCGGCTGGTGCCCGGTCGGGAACGTGATGCCGGGCAGGTCGAAGTAGTGGACCCACTCGCGCAGGTACTCGCGATAGAACTGCCAGCGCTTGCCGGCAGGCGGCGACCCCTGGCCAAAGGCCGCCTCCGTGAGCTGGGTGACATAGCGATGGTAGAGCAGATAGACAATCGCGTCCTCGTAGAGGACCAACTCGTGCCGGCTCGCGCCCGCTCGATTGGCTAGCCGGTTGCGAAGGCCGCTGGCCATTGCTTCGACGCGCTCATTGACTTTCCAGTCATTGACGAGCGGCCGGTCCGCGTCATCGATGTCGAGACTCCAGGCGCTTCCCAACTCCACGTAGTCCAGTCCCAGCAGGCGCTTCTCATACTCAACCCGTTGGGGCGAAAAGATATTGCAGTAGGTGGTGTCGGAGACGGTTTGTAGGAAGGACTTTTCCGATCTGTCAAGAAAGGCCATCGGTGCACTAAATGTACATCGGTTGGCATTCAATGTCTATACCGCTTGATACCGCATTGATCATCGATTCCACAAAGGACTGATAGCAAAGTAGTTGTCATATCATCCCCGACTGGCCATTCCAGTGCATTACCGGGGGTCGTGACACACGCAGCGAGTCGGAGCGAAGCGGTGGCCCCGAGATTCGTCGCCCGACCCTCGCGCGCAACAGCCGGACGCAGCCAAGTTGCCACTTCCGATCTGTCACTCCGGACGACGGGCTGGAGTCTGCTGGCGGTTGGCTTTCTTGGGGCGGCGTATCTGGGACCCG
>JAKZVK010000904.1:0-4940 GCA_047516085.1 Bryobacterales bacterium | reverse complement strand
GCCACCGGTGCAGCTTCAACTGTGGACATGCCGTTCCTTTAGCGAGAACCCGTGGACGAATCGCCCGTGTAGGGGGGGGATTACTGATCATCATAACAAAGATCCCGTGGGCGGCAAAGTTGAGGAAACGCCCTAGGTGGCTGAAAAAAAAAGGGGGTGCTAGGGCCATGAGCCCGCCGCCGCCCTCTGATGAGTACGACGCGCCGGGAGGGGCCTTGGGTTTCGTTGGCGTGGAATTGGGGGGTGGTCAGGGGTGGGGGTTGCGCGTGGGTTCACTTCACACGCCCACGCCTCGGAGGTGGTGGGCCGGGGCGTCGGTGCACAAGCAAGGGCTCGCGGAGGTGGTGGTTTGTCAACGCAGGCTGACGCCTGCGGCTCTGAGTCTCAGGTTGGGAGTGTTGCGCTGAGATTGGGGTGCTTCGTCTGCTTGGCTCGGGTTCGGGGAGCCGCCGGTATAATGGGGGACTAGCTCTCCCTTCCTTTCGGAGTCCCCCTTTTGTCCCAAGAAGATCGGCTGTTCGAGCAGCGCTATCAAAAAATCAAGGAGATCGAGGCGCTCGGGTACTCGGCCTACCCGCGCAAGTTCGACTACACCCATACCCCGGGGCGGATCCACGAGGAGTACGAGCCGTGGGACGGCGATCGGCTCGAAAACGAGACGGTGCCGGTCAAGGTGTGCGGGCGACTGATGACCGTTCGGCGGCAAGGCAAGGCCGGCTTCTGCCACATCCAGCAGCAAGGGGAGAAGATCCAGCTCTACGTCCGCAAGGACGAGGTGGGCGACCAAGCGTTCGAACTCTACAAGAAGCTCGACGCCGGCGACATCATCGGAGCCGAGGGGCGCCTGTTTCGCACGCGTACGGGGGAGTTGACCGTTCGGGTTGAGCGTCTCGAGTTTCTCGCCAAGGCGCTACTGTCGCTGCCGGAGAAGTGGCACGGCTTGCAGGACGTCGAGATCCGCTATCGCCAGCGCTACCTCGATCTGCTGACCAATCCCGAGGTGCGCGAGGTCTTTCTCAAGCGGGAGAAGTTGATCGCGGCCCTGCGACGCTCGCTCGAAAAGCGCGGGTACGTCGAGGTCGAGACGCCGATGATGCAGCCGATCTACGGCGGCGCGCTGGCGCGGCCGTTTCAAACGCATCACAACACGCTCGACGTCGACTTGTTCCTACGCATCGCGCCGGAGCTGTATCTGAAGCGGCTGGTTGTCGGCGGCCTCGACCGCGTCTATGAGATCAACCGTAATTTCCGCAACGAGGGCGTCTCGAGTCAGCACAACCCGGAATTCACGATGCTCGAGTTCTATCAAGCCTACAGCGACTATCGCGATTTGATGGATCTGAGTGAAGAGATGCTGCGCGACGCCGCGGCGGCCGTCAACGGCGGGGACCCGGTGGTGGAGTTTGAAGAGAACCAGATCGACTTCTCGACCCTGCGGCGCCTCTCTCTGAAGGAGGCGGTCGCCGAGCACTGGCCCGACGAAGCCTCGCGCCCGTCGGTGAGCGAGTTGGACGACGAAGAGCGCGTGAAAGAGCTGGTCGGGATCTACAACGAGAAGGCCGAGTCGCCGCTCAAGCTGACGGCGAACTCGTCCCCCGGCGCTTGCCTGCTGGCCTTGTTCGAGCATGCCTGCGAGACGAACCTGATTCAGCCGACGCTGGTGTACGACTATCCGGTGGAGGCGTCGCCGCTTTCGAAATCGAAGCCGGATGATCCGAACTGGGTCGAGCGGTTCGAGATCTACGCCGGGGGCATGGAGATTGCGAATGCCTACTCGGAGCTGAACGATCCACAAGAGCAGCGGCGGCGCTTCCAGTCGCAAGTGCAGCAGCGGCAGCAAGGCGAGCAAGAGGCGCACGAGATGGACGAAGACTACGTCCGCGCGCTGTGCTACGGCATGCCCCCGACAGCCGGGGAGGGCATCGGCGTCGACCGCCTGGCGATGCTGCTGACCAACTCGCGCTCGATCCGCGACGTCATCCTTTTCCCGTTGCTGCGGCCCGAAGGCGAACTCGGGCTGACGAAGCGGCTTGAGGGGCTTGACGAGTTGGGGGTGTGATTTGAACAGAGTGTTGCGTGGCTAGCTTCCCATATTCGCGCGGGATGAGGCCCGGATTTCGCCGGGGCGATCAGATGGTTGTAGTGAAAGCTGTATCGCCCCTTTCAGGGCTTGGGGAGTTTTATCGCCGGATACCCACGGTTGAAACCGTGGGCTATTATCTCTCGGCCCCTCCGGGGCGCAAATCCCGCCGCCGAGCCAGCGACCACCCATGCTGACGCTTTCTCCAGAACGCTCCGGGCGCCGGTCGTTCGAACTGTTTGTTGCCGGGCGCTACCTGCGCGCGAAGCGCAAGGAGAAGTTCATCTCGATCGTGACGCTGCTGTCGGTGGCGGGTGTGGCGGTGGGGGTCACGGCGCTGGTGATCGCCATGGCCATCAACAACGGCGTGCAGCAAGACTTGCAGCGCTATTTGATGGGCGCTACGGCGCACGTCAACCTGCTTGAGAAAGAGCGCGGATTCGGGATCGAAGATTGGCGGAACTTCGTGGGCGGCTTTCAAGACGTGGAGCATGTGGTGTCGGTCGCTCCCGCCCTCTATGGGGAAGTGATGGTGTCGAGCACGGCGAGGAGCCAGGGCGCCGTGCTCAAGGGCATCGACCTGGCCAGCGAGTTGGACGTATCAGGAATGCTGGCGAACCTGAAGCAGGGGTCCGTCGATGACCTCGAACGCCCGGGCGATTTCCCGGGCATCATCATCGGCGATCAACTCGCCGACCACATCGGCGCCAGAATGGATACCCTCGTGAAGGTGATCAACCCGCAGGGGGAGATGACGCCGTTCGGTCCGGTGGCGGGCGAGAAACGGTTTCGGGTCGCCGGCATCATGGATTCGGGGTTCTACCAGTACGACAATCACTGGGTCATCACCACCCTGCCGTCAGCGCAACAAGCGCTCAATCTGCCGGATGTCATCAACTCAATCGAGTTCAAGATTGACGACCTGGACACGGCCGAGCAAGTGGGTGCCGACGTCGAGGCCCTGGCCGGCGACAAGTTCTCCGCGACCAACTGGAAGGAGCAGAACCGCACGATCTTTCAAGCACTGAAGGTCGAGAAGCTGGTGACGGCGGTGACGATCGGGCTGATCATGCTGGTGGCGGCGTTGAACATCTTGACGTCGCTGGTGATGATTGTGATGGAGAAGAGCAAGGACATCGCAATCCTGAAGTCGATGGGCGCGGCTCGGAAACAGATCCGGGCGATCTTCCTGTACCAGGGGTTGATTATCGGAACGACCGGTACGGCGGTCGGCCTCGTCCTCGGACACCTGCTGTGCTGGGTGTGCGATACGTACCAGCTCCTTCCCCTCGAGGCACAGGTGTACGGCCTGAGCTATGTTCCGTTCTCACCTGACCTGCTGGACGCGGTTCTGGTGGCCGCAGCCGCCGTGCTGGTCAGCTATGTGACGACCATCTACCCCTCGGGTTCGGCGGCAGGGATTGTGCCGGTGGAGATTCTGCGGTATGAGTGAAGAGTTGAAGCCGGTGCGTTAGAGGAGTCTAGAGGCCTTCGAGTGGCGTCAGGGTTCGTGCCGGACCGCTCCCTGACGGTCACGGCTCGGTTGCTTCGGCGTGCGAGAACGGCCCCTGCGGTTCTTGCTGCGATATACTTACGCTGTTTGGCCGGACGCCGGTCGCGTGGTCCCAACGCGGGCTGCGATGAGTTGAACTTACGTTCTCGAGGATAGGGATGAAGGGTGTTGTCTTAGCGGGTGGTCTGGGAAGCCGCCTGGACCCGCTCACGCGCATTACGAACAAGCACTTGCTGCCTGTTTATGACAAGCCGATGATCTATTACCCGATCGGGACGCTGGTCAACGCCGGAATCACCGACATCTTGATCGTCACCGGCGGGCAGACCGCTGGCGATTTTCTGCGCCTCCTGGGAAACGGCAAGGAGTTCGGCCTGAAGCACTTGAACTACACCTATCAGGAAGGTGAGGGGGGCATCGCCGAAGCCTTGGACCTGGCCGAGCACTTTTCGGAGGGAGAGAGGCTGTGCGTCATCCTGGGCGACAACATCATCGAAGGCAATATCAACGAAGCGGTCGCCACATTCCAGAAGCAGCCGCGGGGCGCCCGCGTACTGCTCAAAGCCGTGGACGACGCTCATCGTTTCGGCGTCGCCGAAGTGGACGGCGAGCGGATCGCGCATATCGAGGAGAAGCCGCCTCAGCCCAAATCGAACTACGCAGTGACGGGCTTCTACATGTACGACGAGACGGTGTTTGAGAAGATCCGGGGGCTCGCACCCTCGGCGCGAGGCGAATTGGAAATCACCGACGTCAACAACCTATACATCGCGGAGGGAACCCTCGCATACTCGTTTCTCGACGGCTGGTGGACCGACGCGGGTACCTTCGAGTCGCTGCAGCGCGCGACGAACCTGGTCGCCCAGACGGGTGCCAATCTGTGCAATCTCAACGGCGCAGGCGCGGAGTGAGGGCGGACGCTGCCTTGTGACTTCTCCATCGCCCTTTCAGGGCTTCTGTCGCGAGGGTTTCGGTACCCGGGGTTCCGCCTGACGGCTTCACCCCGGGCTAACATCCAACGCCGCTTCGCGGCTTGCTTCCGTGCAAGTAGAGTGACATTGTGCCGAGCCTGAGATCGTGCTTTGGGTCGCGGCTTAAAGTTTGTTCTCAGTCAGGCTCGCGTTGACCCTAGCAGCCCGTGGTGAAAGCATGGTTTCTTGTCAAGTTTGTTTGATACCCCTACATGTTGCGGTCGGTCGAGCAGGCGGGCACGGCATGCTGTTCAGTTTCATGACATCGTTTCCAGTTGTACACAAGACATGGTTTCCACTGCAGCAGTGGGCTAAGGTCGGACGAAGGAGTCCCCCCGATGCGCTTTCGGAAACTGGAAATGAAAGAAACCAGAAT
>JAKZVK010000903.1:0-4912 GCA_047516085.1 Bryobacterales bacterium | reverse complement strand
ACACCCACGTCAACTCGTTTTACCCAAGGCTGTTTCTTGTTGCGCGCGCTCGTCCAGCGCGCGCAAACAAGAAACAGCCTTGGGCCGGGTGGGGGGCGCTCGGGACCGACACCCATGGATGAATCCATGGGCTAGGATTGTTCGACCCTTGCAGGGTCGGCACCGATGAACACTGTTGTCACAGTTTTCTCGGTGTCTGAGTCAAGGTTAACAGCGGGGTTCGCTTCGTGTCGAACTCCGGATGTCCGTAGGCGTTGTACCCCAAGAATGTGCTTTGGGCAGTGTGAAGGTCCAAAGCAAACCCCGCCGCCCAAGGGCCACGCAGCGTACGAGGCTTGATCCTAACCAACGTGGAGTCACGCCCCGCGCTGTTGTTTGCGGGGCTGTTGTTTGCGGCGCTTTTTCGGGGCGGCGGGCTGCAACTGTTGCTCGATGTCGTCGAGGTCGGGGTCGCGGCGGTGGTAGCCGGTTTCGTTGACGAGGGTGCGGGCCTGGGCGAGGCGGTCGCGGGCGGCGGCGGGCTCGTTGCGGGCCAGGTGCAGCCGGGCCCATTCGAGATGGCAGTCGGTCTGGAAAAGGCGCATCTCGCCGCGCCGGGCGATCTTCTCGGCTTCGCGGAGGTCGCGCTCGGCTCGGGGGAAGTTGCGCTGGTGACGGGAAAGCTCGGCGCGGGCAAGCAGGCCGCGAGGGACCCGGTGTTGTGTGCCGGCCGCGCGCAGGCCGTCGACGGCGGCGTCGAGGTGCTCCTCCGCCTCGCTGAAGTCAGTGTCAACGGTGGCGAGGGCTGCGGCCAGTGCGGCGCGGCCCAGGGTTAGGTGGTCGAGACCGATGTCGAGGAGGAGTTCCTGGGGCGTCGACCAGTCAAGCGTCTGCGTCGCCCGACGATGCGCCTCGGCATGCTTGCCCTGGGCCAGCAGCAGGTCGCAAAATTGATGGCCCTGGAGCGAATAGAGCAGTGGGTATTCGGGCTGCCGCTCCCGCTGCAGGCCCTCGGCTTCGGCGAACAACTTAGCGGCTTCGTCGGGGCGGCCGGTTTGATGCTCGGCGTCGGCCAGCATAGTTCGGCTATACATCCGCATGAACCCGTCGCCGCTGCGGTCGGCGTACTCGACCCCGCGCTGGGCGAACTCCAGCCCCGCCCCCACGTCGGCGCGAACGAGCTGCAGCTCGCTCAGGTTGTCGGCGGACCTGGCGGCGTTATTCCAGTTCCTGGAGGCGACGTCCATGTCCAGCGCAGCCTCGATCGGCTCGACCGCCTCCCTCAGGCGGCCCAGCGCCTGGAGGCGGAAGCCCGCGGCGTTGAGTAGCCACGACTTCTTGCCCTCGCTCAGAACCTGGGCCACACGCCGCCACGGCTCTTCGAAAAGAGCCGAGATCGCCGCGATCTCAGCCCCGTAAGCCCCGAGCTTCTTGGGGCTGTAGGCCTCGTTCCCTCGTTGAATGCGCGGCCAGTACACCCCGTTGAACGCTTTGTCATACAGGCCAGCCTCACAGCCGTGCCCTACCGCCGCGTAGAGCGGTGCCAACTCCTCAAGCGTATCGGGCTGATGCTTCTCCGGTACCTGTTGGTAGTACTCGAACAATCGCTTGTGCCCCTCGCGCCAGGCCTGGGGACGCTCCTGCTTCAGCCGCCCGCCGAAGCGCTCCCTGACCAGCGGGTGGCAGTCCAGCCGTGGCGGCACATGGTGACCCTCTGCCGTCAGCAACTTCAGCTCCCTCAGCCGCTCGACCGCCTCCGCGCGGGCGGGCTTCGAAAGCCCGGCCAGCCGCTTCGTCAGACCCCGAATCGCCGGCTTGGCCAGCACCGCCTCGAGCGGCCCCTCCTCCGCGGGCGCATCGAAGAGTCCCAACACACGGAGCCATTCGACCTCGGGCCCCTCTCCCAACCGCTGCTCGATCGCCGCCATTACCCGCTGTGCATGGCGGCCTTCCTCCACGCTGACTTCGGGCAGCTCGGGAACCTCGGCCACGCCCTCGATTGAGCCACGGTCCATTGATCTCCTGGGCCACTCCGTCAGGTAGGCCGCCAGCAGGTTCAGCGCCAGGGCGTGCCGCCCGAGATCGTCGACGGCCGCCTCCAGCCGATTGTCCGGCCCGGTCACCTCCGCCGTGCGCAGCAGGGCCCGTCCCGCCACCGTCGAGACGTGCTCCAGGTCGACGTGCTTGACCGCCCTCTCGTACTCGGGCCGCTTTAGGTCGGTGACCTCTTCGCGTGTCGAGATGACGCACAGGCCTGGGTTACGCTCGGCCAGCCCTTCGAGCAGGGTCTTGAGCGCGGGGTCCTTGATCTCGCCGCGGTCGAAGTCATGTCCCGATTGCAACGGCTCCATGCCGTCGAGCAGCAGCAGGGTGCGCCGGGCCGCGACCAGGTCGGCCAGCCGCTCGCCCTTGTCCCAGGGCGATCCCTTCGCCGGGTCGGGGTCGCCGAAGAACTGGAGGGCCGCGTTGATGAACTGGTCGGCCGAGGTGACGCGCTCCCGCGTCCCCTGGCTGTAGAACGACCAGGCATAGACGGCCTTGGCGCCGCGGTAGTTGTCCTGGCGCATGTGCTCGGTCCACACGCGGACGAGTGTTGATTTGCCGACGCCGCCATGGGCTCTGAAGACGATGATGTTGGTTTGCGGGTCGTCCCAAGAGTCGTTGAGCAGGTTCTGTTCGTCGCGCCGCCCGAACAGCAGCTCACCAGTTTCGGGCAGGTGCGAGATGTCGGCTTTGTCGGGTGGGTCCCATTCGGGTGGCGGTGGTTCGGGCGGCACGTAGCCGGGCTGCGATGATTCGAAGATGTCGGTGGCTAGCTCTGCGAAGATCTCGTCCTGTTGGTGCTCGGGCACGCTGGCTACGGGCCCTCCGCCAGCCGTGTACATCTGCAGCTCTTTGAGCCAGGGGTGTGTCTTGTATGGGCAGGCCCTGATCAAGACCGGCAGGATTTCGCAGTCGCCCTTGCGGGCTTCCCTCAGGAAGTGGGGGATTTCCTCGTCCATGCAGAAGGTTGAAGCCAAGAAGTCGGCGGATACCAGGCAGACGGCAAAGCGAGTTTCGCTGAGTACCTCCTTGATGCGGAGATACCAGCGATCGCCTTTGCGGATATCGAGGTCGCTCCAAACCTTGAATTCCCCAAAACGCTGTGCGGCCTTGAGGTGGGGCAGGATTGCATCGAGCCATTGTTGGTCTTTATGGCTGTAGCTGACGAAAACCGTCGATTTTTCGCTGGGGCCGCCTAACGACACTGTGTAGTCAGGCTACTACGTTTCGGGTGGAGGCTCAAGGGGGTGGTTTTTTGGCATATCCCCACCACCTCGCGCGCCGGCCCACCACTCAGAGCGACTGCCCCGGTCTTGCAACCGGGGCGCGACGGGAAGGAACTGCGTTTACGTGGTGGCGCGGGCCTCCTGGCCGGCAGCGTCGACCTCCGGGTCGACGTGTGTCGGTAAGAGTACCGACACGGCAGCTCTGGGGACCCGCGCCACACCGCCCAGCGCCGGATCGTGGGCTTCAGAATGTCGCGGGGGCCCGCCGCCCTTGCCCTCGCGGCACCTCCTGGCACGCCATCTTCCCATCTCTGAAAAAAACTGAATTCCAGTCACAGAAGAATAAAATAACCTAACCCTCGTCCAATCAAGCACTTGCTTCTCCCCGAGGGGTCGAGACCCTTCCACCAGCTTGCTGCCCTGCAATCGGAGGAAGGGCAGACCAAAGCCAAGGTCCCGACACTGCCAAATCGTTCAACGGACCGTGACCACAATGACCAACCAAATCTCACCCGCCACCCATGGATGAATCCATGGGCTATGATTGTGGCGCCCGATTCACGGGCGGCAAGGGCCTATGTTCGTCGTCGAAGAGACTTACGTCCGGATTTGGGTCTCGCCTGGGTCAACCTCTCCCCCGTCAATCAGCCGGCGCCTCGTCCGCCGATTGACGCCGCCGTCGGCAGTGCCCTAATCTCTAGTGGTTTAATAGAGATTCAGATGAACGTCTCGGTCAAAGGGAATTACGCGCTGCGGGCGGTGTTCGAGCTGTGTTCACGCTCGAGCGCCGAGCCGGTGAAGATCGCCGAGATCGCCTCGCGGCAGTCGATCCCGCAAAAGTTCCTGGAGCTGATCCTCTCGCAACTCAAGCAGGGTGGCTTCCTGGGCTCGCGGCGCGGCGCCAGCGGCGGATACTACCTCGCCCGCGCCGCCGACGCCATTACGGTCGGCGACGTGCTACGACACATCGAGGGCCCGTTCTCCACCGCCGAGCGCAAGGACGAGGCCGGCCACCCGGCCGACTCGCCCTTCACCGACTTGTGGCAGCGAGCCGATGAGGCGCTCTCCGGCGTCCTCGACGGAACCACGTTCGCCGACCTCGTGCGCCGCTGGCAGGAGAAACATTCGCGTCGCACCGTCAACTGGCAGATCTAAGGCCGCATGGGACAAGTCTTCAACGACAACTAACTCAGCATCGGCCGCACGCCGCTGGTGCGCCTCAACCGCGTGACGCAGGGCGCCTCGGCGACCGTGCTGGCCAAGATCGAGGGGCGAAATCCCGCTTACTCGGTGAAATGCCGCATCGGCGTGTCGATGATCTGGGACGCCGAGCAACGCGGCATCCTCAAAAAAGGTAAGGAGTTGGTCGAGCCCACCAGCGGCAACACCGGCATCGCGCTAGCGTTCGTCGCGGCGTCGCGCGGCTACGGCTTGACGCTCACCATGCCCGAGATCATGAGCTTCGAGCGCCAGCAAGTGCTGCGGATGTTCGGCGCGCATCTCGAGCTCGTGCCCGACGAGGTTGGCATGCGCGGCGCGGTCGAGCGTGCCGAAGAGATGGTCGCCGCCGAGCCCGGCCGCTACGTGATGCTACAGCAGTTTAAGAACCCCGCCAACCCCGCCATCCACTTCAAGACCACGGGGCCCGAAATCTGGGATGACAC
>JAKZVK010000902.1:0-2890 GCA_047516085.1 Bryobacterales bacterium | reverse complement strand
AGATGGCGGCGCCTCAGTGGCCCGAGCTCGCCCGCTACGAAGAGATGGCCATTCCAGCCGACAATCCCATGACAGAGGCGAAGGTCGAGCTGGGCAAACAGCTTTACTACGACAAACGGCTGAGCGGCGACGGCAATCGCTCTTGTTACGGCTGCCATCTGAAAGAACATGGCTTGACCGACGGGAAGCCGGTGGCGATCGGCGCGTTCGACAAGACGCTGACGCGTTCGAGTCCGACCCTTTGGAACATTGGATACCACTCCGAGCTCTACTGGGACGGCCGCTCGGGAGCTCTCGAGAAGCAAGTACAGGGAGCGTGGAAGGGCGGCAACATGGGCGCCTCGGGCAAGGACGACGCGCCGAGCATGGAAGACATCTGCGCCAACTTGAACGAGATCCCCGGCTACTCGCAACAGTTCCAAAACATCTTCGGCGAAGCTGCCACCCCCGACAACGTCGCCCAGGCCGTGGCCTCGTTCATGCGGACGATCGTGGCTGCCGGATCAGCCTGGGAGCGGTTCTACAACGGGGATAAGGCCGCTTTCAGTGAATCCGCGCAACGCGGTTGGCAGATCTTCGACGAGAAGGCCAAGTGCACCAATTGCCACGACGGTATCTTGTTGACCGATCTCCAGTACCACAACGTTGGCGTCGGCATGGACGCCGAGAAGCCCGATATCGGCCGAGCCAAGGTCAGCGGGGATGAAAAAGATACCGGCGCGTTCAAAACCCCAACGCTTTTGGACATCAGCAAGTCAGGGCCCTACTCGCACGACGGCAGTGCGGAAACGCTAGAAGACGCGGTCGACTTGATGCTGAAGGGCGGCAACCCCAACCAGTGGCTCGACGAGAAAAACCTCGCCGACGCCAAAAAGGCTAACCTCAGCGACGACGAGAAAGCTGATCTGTTGGCATTCTTGCGATCGCTCGACGTCGACTACACGGTCGCAGAGCCGACGCTGCCCGAGTAGGGCGGCAACCTAATCTAGACCTAGCAGCCCGTCGCAGACGTTAGCTTCGGCAAAAAATAGGCACCGCTCTCATCCGATTTTCGGGCCGCGACTTTTCACCAAACAGAGCTGCGGGCGTTAGCCTGCGGGCCCACGATCGAGGTTACCGCCCCGCCCCATGATGGTTCTCAGGCGAGCCATTGCCGCGAACAAAATCCTCAGAATCGACCTAGTAGACTGTCTCAGACAAGACTTCACGATCGTCCTTGCGAGGTCCGGTCCGGACACATGCTGAACAGAATAGTCCAGGTACATTCTGAACACTTTTTGAGGTAGAGAACGTTCTCGATAGAGAATGTTTTATGCCCTGGGAAACGACGGATGCGATGGACCAAAAAAAGCGGATGATCGAGCAATGGCAGAGCGGTCGCTACAGTAAGGCCGAGCTGGCGCGGCGCTTCGGCGTGATCCGCACGACGGTGTATGAGTGGATCGGGCGGTTTAGCGCCTCCGGCGGCGGCGGTCTGGCCGAGCGGTCACGGGCGCCCCGCTCGCAGCCGCACAAGACGTCGCCGGACGTGGTCGCGCAGATCGTGGGGCTGCGTTCGCAGTTGCCCCACCGCGGAGCCAAGAAGCTGAAGGCGATCTGGGAGCGCGAACACTCCAGGCGACCCTGGCCGGCGGCGCAAGCTCCTCACGTAGGCGCCAGAAGCGTACTGCACACCGCGATCGGAGTGGTGGGTCAGGTCCGGCGGCGGTCGTCGTTCCGCTATCGCCTGCTCCAGCGCCGCCAGCGGCAAGCGGGCGGCCAGCGTTCGCTCCAGCACCCAGCCCACCACCTTCCGCGAATAGGCGTCCAAGATCACGGCCAGATAAACGACCTCGGCTTTCAGCCGCATGTAGGTGATGTCGGCCACCACCTGAAGGTCGAAGCACGCGATAGGCTCGCCATCACTTCGTTGCCAGTTTGGGCAACGACCAAGTGGTAAAACCCAGACCGAGATCGGCGGGGCGGGCAGTGGCACTTGCAAGATCTCGGTGGTCTGCCGGCGGCCATATTCCCGCGGCCGGCCCGACTTGGGACGGTCCCGAAGTCCCGCCACACCCGATCCCAGGAATCGTTGGACCCAACGGTGGGCATGGGTGTAATGAAACCCCACCCACTCACTGGCCTCAGTCAACGAACCGCCGGCCGCCAAATCGCCCCGGCAGCGTCATCACCCAGCTTCCCACCGCCCTGGGCGTGTGTTCGATCGCGCCTCGCTCCCGCCGGCGTGTGGCCGGGGCTTCGAGAGCATAGCCCGCTTTTCTCACCAGGTGGCGAGGCGAAGTGCGTGAGAGGCCCGTCAGTACAAGGCGCGCGCCGCTCAGCGCGCGGAGGCGTACTTGAACAGTACGTTGAGCACGGTGAGCAAGCGCAACGCAGTAATGGCGGGCTTATTGCGTGCTTCGACCGTCAGCTGGTGAGAAATGCGGCATAGCAGCGGCGCGGCCCGACGACGACCCTCTTGCCGCCCCCTGTTTCCAGGGGTCTGCTGCAACTATAGGGGGCCGCGTAGCCGGTCGTGGACTCGTCGGCTATGGGCTCGCAGCGCCTCCAGCAGCGACGAGGGCAGGTTCAAAGCCCCCAGTTGCGCTCGCCCTTTTTCAGCTCCGTGAAAGTCGCTGCCCCCGCTGATTCCCAGACCTAAGGTTTCGGCCGCGGAACGGAACTGTGCCATCTCTTCCGGAGTGTGGTCGCCGTGGTAGACCTCGATGGCATCGAGACCCCTGGCTCCTAACTCCTCGAACAAATCTCGCGCCGAACGCTCGCCTTCGCGGACCGCGCGAGCCGGATGGGCCCAAGACGAGATGCCCCCGGCCTCGCGGATCCAGCGCAAAACATTGTCCAGCGAGGGATCGCGGCGTTCAACGTATCCCGGGGCGCTCTCGTCCAAGTA
>JAKZVK010000901.1:0-7396 GCA_047516085.1 Bryobacterales bacterium | reverse complement strand
GAGGATACCCTCATAGCCCTCGTCGATTAGCTTGAGGACCGTCCCACCGGCGAAGATCGGGATGTCGTCGCAGTGTGGCTGAATGTCGGCGAACGTCTTGCCCTTATGGGGTTTGCCCGAGACGCGGCGCTCAATAGTGGTCTCGACCTCGTAGGCGGTGCCGATCCTCCTCGCTGGCCTGGCCTTCCCGGGAGGCCGCTTGAGGGGAGGCGGCCGCGAGTCCGCCGGCGAAGGAGTTGGATAGGAAATCCCGTCGTTGCATGGGGACCATTGTAGCGACTCCGATCCGGGCCTTACGTCTTGGCCCGGTCGGCGCGGTCAAGACAACCGGTGCGGGGCTGCGGTGCGACGTTCTTTGCATCGAACACTCGTGGATAATGGTGAAGTCGCAACTTCGGAGGAAGCGGCGTCTCTTACGAGGCCCAGTGAAAATCTCTGCCACGATCGTCACCCTCAACGAGGAGAAGAATCTTGCCCGGGCGCTCGGTTCCCTATCGTGCTGCGACGAACTGTTGGTCGTAGACTCGGGGTCGGACGATCGAACCGTCACGATCGCCGAAGAACATGGCGCCCGGGTCATCCGTCGCGACTGGCCCGGTTACGCTGATCAGAAGAACTTCGCCGCCGAGTCCGCCGCACACGACTGGATCCTATCCCTCGATGCCGACGAGGCGTTGAGCAACCGGCTGGCCGAGCAGATCGAGCAACTCAAGTCGGAGCCGGTCAAAGTTGACGCTTATTCCTTCCCCCGCCGAGCACGTTACCTGGGCAAGTGGATTGGCCACTCAGGTTGGTATCCCGATCACAAGGTGCGTTTGTACGATCGTCGCAAGGCCCGCTGGGTGGGCGCGTACGTGCACGAGTCGGTCACAGTAGACGGCCGCGTGGGAACGCTCGACGGCGACCTTTTGCACTACACCTGTGACACTATCGCAGCCCACATCGCAACCGTGGACCGCTATACGACCCTCGCCGCCGAGGATCTCGCCGCCCGCGGCCGCCGCGTCAGTTGGCTCGATCTTTCGCTCGCCCCGGCCTGGACGTCCTTCAAGACCTACTTCCTGAAACTGGGCTTCCTCGACGGCATCGAAGGGCTCGCCATCGCCTACATGGCCGGCTTCTATGTCTTTGCAAAACACGCCAAGGCCCGCAAGTGGAGCGCGGGCTGATGCGCATTCTGCACGTTGACACCGGCCGCACGCTGCGTGGCGGCCAACGGCAACTTCTGCTGCTGATGAAGGGGCTCGACGCGCGCGGTCACGTGCAAACGCTCCTCGCGCAGGGAGCAATACTGGAACAACGCAAGGGGGAACAGCGCGAAGGCGCGCCCGCGACGCCGCTACGCCTGGCCGCCGCTGCCAGGCGCGCCGACCTGATCCACGCCCACAGCGGCCACGCCCACACCGTGGCCGCGATCTTCGGCCTCGGCAAGCCCCTGGTCGTCTCGCGGCGGGTAGCGTTTCCGGTTCGCCAAGGGTGGATCTCGGGCCTCAAGTACAAACGGGCGCAACACTACATCGCGGTCTCGGCGTTCGTACAGGCGCAACTCGTGCGAGACGGCATTCCTCCCGACAAGGTGAGCGTGGTCTACGACGCCGTGGCCGCCGAAGAGTTGCAGGCCGCGGCGTCCTTGCCTTCCACCGAACCCCTCGGCCGGCCCCTTCGGGTGGTCGCCCCTCAGGTCGACGATCCCCTCAAGCGGGCCTCGTTACTTCGCAGCGCCTGTGCCGCCGCCGGGGCCGAGTTGACCTTCTCGAACGATCTTCAACGGGACCTGGCCGCTGCCGATGTCTTCGCGTATCTCACCGACAGCGAAGGGCTGGGCTCGGCGATTCTCCTCGCGATGGCGCACAAGAAACCGGTACTGGCGAGCCGCGTCGGCGGGATTCTCGAGATCGTAGAGCACGAATCCACGGGGCTGTTGGTCCGCAATGACGCGGTGGAGATCGCCGCCTCGCTTCAGCGATTTTCCTCCGATCGCCGTCTGGTCGCCGAGTGCGCCGACCGCGCCTTCCGCACCATGGGAGAGCGTTTCACCGATGCTATAATGGTGCGGCAAACCGAGCAGATCTACCAAACGGTACTCTCGGCAAGTCCGCCTCCCAAGTGAATCCATCCGTCGTCCCAGCCCTTCTAGTTGCCTTCGTCTTCGGGTTGTTGGTCGGGAGCTTTCTCAACGTTTGCATCCATCGCTGGCCGAAGTATCAGTCGGTCGTCAGCCCGCGCTCGCGCTGCCCGCACTGCGAAGCGCAAATCGCCTGGTATGACAACATCCCGCTGCTGAGCTACTCGTTCCTGCGAGGACGCTGCCGCGCCTGCGGGACCTGGATCTCCATTCGCTACCCGATCGTCGAACTGCTCAACGGACTGCTCTACGCCTACCTGATGTGGCGCTTCGGGGCCGAGCCGGGCGTGGCCAAGATGGCGGTCTTTGGCTCGATGATGCTGATCCTGATCTTCACCGACCTGACCGAGTACATCCTGCCTGATGAGATCACGCTCGGCGGGCTCTTGCTAGGGCTGGCTCTCAGCCCGTTCTTGCATCTCGGGACGGGGCCAGTGGGGTTCTTTCTCACGCTCACCGGCAAAGTGTGGGCTCCCTGGACGCTGTCACTGGCGGAGTCCGCTCTAGCGGCGTTGGTGGTGGGCGGCTTTCTGTTTCTCCTCGGCGAGGCGTACTATCGCCTGCGGCATCGGGAGGGCTTGGGGTTCGGCGACGTCAAGATGATGGCGATGGTTGGGGCTTTCTGGGGGTTGGAAGACTCGATTCTGACGCTGATTATCGGCTCGATCATAGGCTCCGCCGTCGGGATCGTGATCGTCATCGTCGGCGGCAAGAAATGGACCTACGAACTGCCGTTCGGCAGTTACCTCGGCGCGGCCGCCCTGGTCGTAATGCTTTGGCGTCACGACATGCTGAGCTGGTATTGGCAGACCGTCCTGCACTAAGCGCGTTGAGCGCGATCGTCTCTTTGGTCGCACAGCATCCCCAGTCCGTACGTAAGCCGTGACGAGCGCTTGACGCAAGACGGATCGCGCACATGGGGCTTGACGCAACATCAGCCAAATCCGGGATCATAGACCCATGAAACTCCAAGAGATTGCCGAGCGCCTCGGCTGCCGCGTTGAGGGTGACGGGGCGATCGAAATCACCGGTGTTGCCGGCCTCGATCAGGCCGGGCCGAGCGAACTATCGTTTCTTTCGAATCCCCGCTACGCGCCGTTGCTCGATTCGACGCGGGCGGCGGCAGTCATCATCGGCGAGGCGGCGCCCGGCCGAACGCTCTCCTGGCTGGTCTCGACGAACCCTTATCTCGACTTCGCGCGCGCGTTGGAGTTGTTCTACCAACCGCCGCGCCCCCGGACCGGCATTCATCCGACGGCCGCCGTGGCCGAGTCCGCCATCGTGGGCAACAACGCCGGCATCGGCGCCTTTTGCGTGATCGGAGAGAACGTTGTGATCGGCGACAACGCTATCCTGCACCCGCATGTCGTCATCTATGAAGGGGTCAGGATCGGAAGCGACTTCGAGGCGCATTCCCACGCTGTTGTCCGGGAATACTGTGAAATCGGCAACCGCGTGATCCTGCAAAACGGCGCCATTGTCGGGCCCGACGGCTACGGCTTCGCCCGGCAGGACGACGGCTCGCACTACAAGATTGTGCAGTCCGGGAAGGTCGTCGTGGAAGACGATGTCGAGATCCAGGCTTCGAGCTGTATCGATCGCGCGGCCGTCGGTGAGACTCGCATCAAGCGAGGCTCGAAGATCGACAACCTGGTCCAGGTCGGCCATGCCGTGACGGTGGGGGAGAACGCCATCGTATGCGCGCAAGTCGGCATCGGGGGCAGCAGCACGCTGGGCGACAATTGTGTGCTGGCAGGACAGGTCGGGCTCATCAATCACGTGCGGCTGGGCGACGAAGTCCTCGTCACGGCCGGCACCGGTGTTCCCAACGACGTCCCGTCGGGTCGCAAGATCTCGGGGGCGCCCGCCATCGACAACCGGCAGTGGCTGCGCTGTATAGCCGTGTTCAACCGGCTGCCGGAGCTGAACAAGCGCGTCCGCGAAGTCGAACGAAAGCTGGCCTCTTCGGCGGAGGGGTGACGCCGACCCGGACTGAGTAACCGAGCGCCAACCGCTAGGGAGAGGTGCGCCACCTCGGAACGCTGATCCGGCTTCTGTCCCCCAGAAATCTGCCACTGGGCCGTCTAGCGCAGCACCCATCGAGCTAAAGCACCCCCACCGTAGAGCCGATTTCCTCTCATGGGTAGCTCTCCTGCCTAGGGACGGTTCCATGCCTAAAAACGCTGGTCGCTTGTTGCTTGCAATGTTGTCGTGCTGTGCTCTTGCGGCGCAGACACCCAATCTGGAACTCATTGGCGTCAGCGGCGCCTACCGCGTGGGTTCCGGCGATGTCATCCGGATCGATGTCTTTGAGGTGGAAGAACTGAGCCAGTCGGCCGTCGTGGCGCCGCAGGGGACCATCTCGATGCCGTTGATCGGCGAGGTGGCGGTCGATGGGTTGACAACGCCGGAGATCGAGGGTCAGTTGAAGAAGCTCTACGGCTCCGAGTACCTGCGCGACCCGCAGATCGCGGTTACGGTCGAAGAGTTTCGCAGCCAACCCGTCAGCGTGGTTGGCGCGGTGCAGCGGCCGGGGGTTTACCAGCTCCAAGGCCGGCGGCGGCTGGTTGAAGTGTTGGCGATGGCCGGGGGCTTGACCGAGGGGGTGGGCGAGAGGATCACAGTGTTCCGCCGGGACCCTGAAATGCTCGCGGCACTGGTCGAGACTCCAGCGCCGATCTTCAGCTCGGCTACCGATCCGACGGAGACATCGGTCGGCCCGCTATTGGGCGTGAAGGAGGAGATCCACATCCCGGTGCGTAATCTGCTCAAGATGGGGGACAGCGAAGACCTAAACCCGTTTATCGAGCCGCACGACGTGATCCGTGTCGGCAAGGCCGGGGTGGTGTACGTAATGGGCGCGGTGCAGCAGCCCGGCGGTTTCGCGATCAAGGACCAGGAGACGATCACGGTGCTGCGTGCCGTTTCTCTGGCTGCGGGGCTCAAGCCCCACTCCTCGCCGCAAAAGGCGCTCGTCATCCGCCACGTGGACGGTGTGAAGAAGGAAATGCCGGTGCGCATCAAGGATGTCCTCCTAGGCAAGTCCGCCGATCTGGCTCTCCAGGCAAACGATGTTCTCTTTGTCCCCGAGAGCGGCACCAAGAAGGCGATGAGCCGGAGCGTCGACGCGATGATCCAGGTCGCGACCGGTGTTGTGATCTTCCGGCGCTAGGCGGCCGAAGTCAAAGAGGGTTCTTGGGTACAAATGAGCGATAAGCTTCAACGACTTTCGGCTTCCTTGGAAAGGACCGAGCCCGCCGAGTTGGAGCCACGCCCCCGAGAGCTTTCCGTTCCCTTCCAGCGTTTCGCCACGGAAGAACACGAGTCGGGTGGCGAATTCGTCCTGCGCGACTACTGGCGGACGATCCACGCCCGCCGCTGGACGATCATCTTCGTCACCGCCTTGGCGCTGACCGGAGCCATGATCTACAACTTCGTTCAAGTGCCCACCTACCGCGCGACGGCGACGATTCAGATTGACCGGGAAGAGCCCGACCTTGCACGCATTGACGACCAGTATCGGCCGACGCCCGAGCAGCCCGACTACATCGAGACGCAATACAAGGTCCTCCGCAGCCGTAGCCTTGCGCGGCGCGTGGTGGGCAAGCTGGACTTGGAGGACCGCGTCGAGTTTCAGGCCGACAAGGAGAACCCCGAAGACCAGAGTCCCGAGGACGGACTGCTCGCCTGGGGCGGCCCCATCCCCTCCGCTGCCGTGAACTCCTTTCTAGAAAGGTTAGGCGTGAACCCGGGCAAGGGGACGCGGCTGGTCGACGTCAGTTTCGAGTCGGTCGATCGCCAACTGGCCGCGAGCGTCGTCAATACGCTGGCCGAGGAGTACATCGAGCACAACCTCGAAGCGAAGTGGAACGCCACGCAGAAGGCGTCTAGCTGGCTTGAGCAGCAACTCTCCACGCTGAAGGCCCAGTTGGAAGCCAGCGAAACCGCATTGCACGAGTATGCCGCGGCGCACTCGATTCTGTTCGTCGAAGAGCGCAAGGACATCACGACCGAGAGGCTCGCCAAGCTCGAGGATGAGCTGACCAACGCCGAGGCCGACCGCATTCACCGCCAGTCCATGGCGATCCTGGTTGAAGATTCGATCCGGCGTGGCGGCCCGCTGCTGGGCAGTCTTAACAGTGAGGCCTATCAGAACTACCAGACCAAGCTTTCCGAGCTACGACGGTATCACTCGCAATTATTGGTCACTTTCGCCCCGGCGTATCCGAAGGTCAGACGTGTCCAAAAGCAAATCGAGGAGTTGCAGAAATCACTCGATACCGAGAGAGCCCGCCTGCTCAGCGCCGTGCGAGAAGCGCACCAACTGGCTCAGGGACGGGAGTCGTTGCTTCGTAGCGCAGCTCTATCCCAACGCCGCAAGGTGAACCGCCTGAGTGACGACTTCATCCAGTACAACATCCTCAAGCGCGACGCCGAGACCAACCGTGATCTCTATGACGGTCTCCTGCAGCGCCTCAAACAAGCGGGCGTCTCCGCCGGTCTGCGGGCGTCGAACGTGGCCGTGTTAGACCCGGCTGAGATCCCGCAGAAGCCCTACCGGCCGAAGAAGCTCCTGAATGTGACGCTGTCTCTCGCGGCCGGACTGCTGCTCGGCGTGGGTCTGGCCTTCGTCAAGGATCACATGAACACGATCGTACGCACGCCCGAAGAGGTGGAGCGTGCGACCGGGCTCGCGCTGCTCGCCGTCATCCCGCGCAGCCGGCGCAAACTGACCAGGAAGGTCGGCACGAGTCCGTACAGAAACGGACGGTCGTCGCCGGACCTGCCGTTGATGGCATTCTCCAACGGTACAACCGGCACGAAAGGCGCGCATAGGTCCAACGGCGCCAACGGCTCGAATGGGCATGGCGTCCCCGAAAGCGGCCTCGTCAAGTGGGCGCCCGAGCAGGGGCTGTCAGAAGCCTACCGGACACTGCGAAGTTCCGTTCTGCTCGGCTGGGACGAGTCGATGCGGCGGATTCTGGTTACCAGCTCGCAGCCGGAGGAAGGCAAGACATCCGTCAGCCTTAACCTCGCGTGCAGTCTGGCGCAACTCGGCCGAAGGGTGCTGGTCATAGACGCCGACATGCGCCGTCCCAACTGCGACAAACAACTCGGAGTCAACCTCGAGTGCGGATTGACCGACTATCTACAAGGTCTCAGCGAGCTGGACCAGATCATCACCGAGACCCCCATTGCGGGCCTGTCCCTCGTGCCGGCGGGCCGCTCGAGTTCGGTCGCGTCCGATCTGCTGTATTCTCCCCGGCTGGT
>JAKZVK010000900.1:0-5425 GCA_047516085.1 Bryobacterales bacterium | reverse complement strand
ATTCACCCGGCCCGAACTGCTTCGTCATCATCGCGTCCCGGTTGCCGCTGCTGCCGTGCAGGCAGATCACGGCGGGAAGCCGGCCGTCGGCATCTGCCGGCCGGACGACAAAGGCCGGCACCGTCTCGCCGTCCAACGACGACCACGAGACGTCCTCGATGCGCAGGTTCTCTTCTTCGCGCTTCCCGTGAACCCGGACATCAACTTCAGGGGGGTCCGGAGACAGCTTGACCAGGTCCGCGAAGGTATTACGGGCGACCGAGGCGAATGGGTCACTCCGGGCCCCGGCATCACTCTGGGCCCAAGCACTCGAGGCGTGTACAACGAGCAGAAGGACAGCGTAACGAAGCATGCCGCGATTCTACCCGATTCCCCCGCGTTCCTTGCCGGCTTGGAGGCCGACCCTGTGGCTAGCTCAACGGAAGCGTCGTTCGCCACACCTATCTCACGGTGTTAGAATCTGTCTGCCAATCGGTCCACTCGGGACCGGCCTTGCCCGTCTCGCTATCCGGGGAGGAGGAAGAGTCATGTCAGCAGCCTACAATCGAAGACAATTTCTGAACCAGATCGCCGCGGTCGGCGCTAGCGTGCCGCTCGCTGTTGCCGCCGTCCCGGAACGCACCGCAAAACCGATGGACAAGGTCCGCATCGGATTCGTCGGTATCGGAGGACGAGGGCGCGGGGACCTTGGGAACCTCTTGAAGCTCGAGGGTGTCGAGATTCGCGCCGTATGCGACATCCTCGAGAGCAAGGTTGTGCGCGCCCAAAAGATGGTGACCGAAGCCGGTCAGCCGCAACCAGAGGGCTATTCCCGTGGTGACACTGACTACAAGCGTCTCTGCGCCCGCAGTGACCTCGACCTCGTCTTTACCGCGACCCCCTGGCGTTGGCACACGCCGGTCTGTGTCGAGGCCATGAAGAACGGAAAACACGCGGCCAGTGAAGTGCCCATCGCCGTGACACTCGAGGAGTGCTGGGAACTTGTTGAGACCTCGGAGCAGACCGGTCGCTACTGCGTGCAGATGGAGAACTGCAACTACGATCGTGTCGAACTCATGGTTCTCAACATGGTCCGACAGAATCTGCTCGGGGACCTGGTACACGCCCGCTGCGGCTATCTGCACGACCTGCGTGCCGGTAAGTTCAACGGCCGAGACGGCAGGAAGCTCTGGCGGCTCCAACACGCCCTGCGGCGCAACGGCGACCTGTATCCTACCCACGGGCTCGGTCCGGTGGCGCAATGTCTGAACATCAACCGTGGCAACCAGTTCGATCACATGGTGGCGATGAGCTCGAAGTCGCAAAGCCTCCAGGAGTTCGTGGCCACTGAGTTTGGTCCCGAAAGCCCTCAGGCAGAGCTTGATATCGCCCTGGGCGATGTTGTGACCTCAATGATCCGCACGCGCGCCGGGCAGACCGTGATGGTCACCCACGATACCAGCACACCCCGCCCCTACAGCCGGGACTATCTGATCCAAGGCACCAAGGGCCTCGTGCAGAAGTACCCGGACGCCAAGATCTACCTTGACGGCAAGAGCCCCCGGCACACGTGGGAGGACCTCATCAAGGACTATGCGGGCCAGTATGAGCACCCTCTGTGGCGTGACTTGCAGGAGAAAGCCAAGGGCTCCGGCCACGGCGGCATGGACTTTGTCCAGGCCTATCGCCTCGTCTACTGCCTACGAAACGGACAGCCCCTCGATACCGACGTCTACGACGGGGCGGCGCTGTGTGCGGTGTCTGAGTTGAGCGAGCGCTCGATCGCCGATAACAGCAGGACCGTCGACTTTCCGGACTTTACCCGCGGCACCTGTATGGGGCGGAAGCCTCTGGGTGTTGTTACCGCATAGCAGCTAAGGAAACCGGCCCCGCGGTGATCGCGGCCGACCTGGCCGCTTCTTCAGCCGCCTACGCGTGCGGCCCGGAAGCAGCCTTGGACGAGCGTGCCGACGCGCCCATCTCACCCGCCCAGCAAAGAAAGCGCCACAACTCACGGCGATGCCGCCACGTGAACCGGTGGAAGTAGCGGGCATCGACACGGTCCGCCGGCCGGCCCTGGTAGGTTTCGATGCGCCACCGCAGATACGGACTGGTCCAGGGCCGCAGCCGATAGCCGCGCGTGGCCGTCCAAAGGAAGCGCGCGATGGCGCGGAGCTTCGCCGTCCGCTGCATGGGAAGAGTTGAAAACAGGCCCAGCGCGCCGGATTCTCGCCTGGATTACTGTGTGAAGTAGCCCGGTCGGTGCCGCGCCGTGTACTTCTTGGCCTTGCCGGCAAGCACAACCTTCACGCGGTGAAAGCCCTGCCCCCCCGGATTGCTCGGCGAGTACGCGAGCGTGTACTGATTTCGGATGTCGTGCGCCACCCGCTGCGTGATCGCGCCCACCTCGTCGACATCTAGCGGGAAGAAGGCGGCACCGCCGGTGGCCTTGACGAGGTGCCCTATCGCCCGGCTGGCTCGTTTGGCCGAGCGGCGGTCCTCTTCGCTCAGCAGCCCGATGGCATAGATGACCGTGCGCTCCTCGGACGCCTGTAGGCGGCGCACCAGGGCCTCGAGGTTCGACCGGCTGGCATTGTCTTCGCCGTCGCTGATCACGAGCAGCACCCGCTTGTCACGCTGGGCCTCTTCTTCCATGTAATCGAGCGACATGGTGACCGCCTCATAGAGGGCCGTGCCACCCCGCGAGTCGATCCGCTGCAGGCCGTCCTGCAGGCGCGGCAAGTCAGCCGTAAACGGGGCGTCGAGAAACGCTTCGTCATTGAAGTTGACGATGAAGACCTCGTCCTGAGGGTTCGACGCCTTGACGAACGACAAAGCCGCGGCGTTCACCTTGCGGCGCTTGTCAATCATGCTGCCGCTGTTATCGACCAGGATGCCGAGCGACACCGGCACGTCTTCGCGCCGGAACAGCGTGAGACGCTGGAGCACGTCGTCCTCGTAGACGCGGAACGATTCTTGTGGAAGGTCGGTGACGAGGTGGTTCTTCTTGCCTTGGACGGTCGTGTGCAACACCACCAGACGCGTATCGGCGGTGAAGGTGATGCCTGTATCTGACTCGTTCCTAGCCGGCTTCGAGGCCGTCTGCGCGGATAGAAGCGAGAGGCCCAGCACCAGCACCAGCGCCGTGCCCAGGGTCACACTTAGGGCCGCCACGGCCCAGCCGCCGCTCCGCCTCGCATTTCTCATGTCGATTCCGTTGCCCATCGACTGCCGCTTCTCGCCGTCCGCCGCCAAAGTTCTAATCGGCGGCTACCGCGAGGGGGCGTAGTAGCCCAATCGAAAGTACGGACGGAGCCGAGGCATGCCACGAATCTCTTTGATCTCCACTTTGACCCTCCGCCACTTGCCGTCCTTCTCCTGATTGCTAGGGACGTAGCCCAAGACGTACTGGTTCCGAAGCTCGATTCCGATCTTGGCTGCGATGTCGGGGAGCTCGTTCAAGTTCTCGACGGGGAACTGCCGTCCGCCCGTTTGCTCGGCGATCTCAGAGAGAAGGTTCGGCCCGTTCAACTCCTCGGAGGTCCGTCCACGCGACGAGATGGGCTCGAAAATCCCGATCGCGTAGATCTGGACGTCGGCCTCGCGAACCAAGCGCTTGATCTCGCGTTCGGTGTAGCGGCTGCTGTTGTCGCCGCCGTCGGAGATTACGAGCAGGGCCTTTTTCGAGTTCGAGGCTTCTTTCATCTTGGTGATCGCGAGGTAGATGGCGTCGAGCAACGCCGTGCGGCCCTTGGATTGAGTGAAGGTGAGGTGGTTCTGGATCTGCTCGACCGAGCGGGTGAAACCGGACACCATTTCCGGCCGATTGTTGAACTGCACCAGGAAGAACTCGTCCTCGGGATTCGACGACTTGAAGAACTGCGCCACCGCCTCGCGGGCCTTACTCATCTTGTGGCCCATGCTCGAGCTGGCGTCGAACACGATGCCCAGCGATAACGGCGCATCCTCGGCGCCGAACTGCGTAATCTCCTGGACGACCTTGTCTTCCTTGACCGTGAAATGCTCTTTCTCAAGGCCCGTCACCAAGCGGTTCATAGGGTCGGTGACGGTCACATTGATCAAGACCAGTTGAACGTCAACCGTGATGCGGCTGGCCCGATTCAATTCGAGGACGGGCTCGGGCGTGCGGTTCTTGAGGCCGACTTTTGCGTCGGCCGCTTGGGCAGGCAGGGCGGGAAACAAACACAGGATCCCGAGCGTAGTAGAGACTAGAACAACACTGCGAAAAGCAGATGCCGCCACGCTCGACCTCCCTCCCTTTGTCCGTTCAGCGTTGTGCCGGCCGGTATTGCGCCGCCGCCGCCCTTGCAGGCGACCTGATTTTATCATAGCGCCTGCGACCATGCTAGAGTAGAATGTTCACCGTGGCGGATGCTCCGTCCCCGCGCACCAACACCTTCCCGAAACGCATGGCTCGTTTTCGCCGCGACAAACCCACCGAAGCGCGAAACGGCCCCACTAGCCCCCGAAAACCGCTGTCTTCCGCTGCCGCCAGTAGCTTGTCCGTAGGGTCCGCCCTTCTTGTCCGCCGCGGAGCCGGGCGGACCGCCCCGCCCGTTCTCGGAGCGCCTGCATGAGTGAAGAAAAAAAGTATATTTTTGTGACCGGAGGCGTCGTCTCCTCGTTAGGCAAGGGCATCGCGGCCGCTTCGATGGGCTGTCTGCTGGAGAGCCGCGGTCTGCGCGTGAACCTGCAGAAGTTCGACCCCTATCTCAACGTCGACCCCGGCACGATGAGTCCGTTTCAACACGGCGAGGTTTTCGTCACCGACGACGGCGCCGAGACCGACCTCGACCTGGGCCACTACGAGCGCTTCACGCACGCCAAGCTGACGCAGGCCAACAACGTCACCAGCGGACGCATCTACGAGCGCATCCTCGCCAAGGAGCGGCGGGGCGACTACCTGGGCAAGACCGTCCAGGTCATCCCGCACGTGACGAACGAGATCAAGGCTGCCATGCGCAAGATCTCGACCGACGACGTCGACATCGTGATCGTCGAGATCGGCGGGACGGTGGGCGACATCGAGTCGCTGCCGTTTCTCGAGGCGATCCGCCAGATGCGGCACGAGTTGGGCCGCGAGAACTCCGTCTTCGTTCACGTCACTTTGGTGCCGTGGATCGCCGCCGCCGGCGAGCTGAAGACCAAACCCACCCAGCACAGCGTCAAGGAGCTTCGGGCCCTCGGCATCCAACCCGACATTCTGCTGTGCCGCACCGAGACCGACCTGTCACGCGAGCTGCGCGAGAAAATTGCGCTCTTCTGCGACGTCGACAAGGCGGCCGTCATCGCCGCCCGCGACGTCGATTCCGTCTATCGCGTGCCCGTCAATCTGGCCCAGGAAAGCGTCGACGAAATCATCTTGCGCTGTTTCGTCATGGACCCTCCGGCGCGCGACCTGCGTGATTGGGAGGAGATGCTCGAC
>JAKZVK010000899.1:0-9211 GCA_047516085.1 Bryobacterales bacterium | reverse complement strand
CCTCAAGTGCGCAATCTCCGCCGGCACCGACAGTTTCACGAACCGCCGCCATCACTGGATCCCCGGCGGCCACCGCGTCTATGTCTACACCGGCGACTCGCTCACTGCTCGCGGTTGGATCGAGAACTTTCGCGCCGGACGCAGCTTCGCAACCAACGGCCCGATGCTGAAGTTCACCGTCAACGGAAAGCTCGCCGGGACGGAGCTGGCATTGAAGGAGGGCGACACGATCCAGATCGAAGCCTCAGCCCAATCTGCCATGCCGATGGAGGCGTTGGAGATCGTCATCAACGGCGAAGTCGTCGCCGACAAGAAAGTGACGCCCGAGGACCGAGTGGCGGAGCTGTCGAAGGAGATCACCGTAAACGAAGGTGCCTGGGTCGCGGCGCGCGTGCGCGGGCCTTTCAACCGTTACCTCGTCAACGACACCTACCTCTACGCGCACACCAGCCCGGTTTACCTCACCGTCGACGGCAAGAAAGTTGGGCTCAAGAAGGACGCGCGGTTCTTCGTCGAGTGGATTGACCAACTCATCGGCATGGTCGAGGAGCGCGGCCGCTACGCCTCCGACGATCAGAAGCAAGAGGTCATCACGCTGTTCAAGAAAGGACGCGCTTATTACGAGAAGGTCGCCGCGCGGTGAGCGACCGGCCGTTTGGGAGTGACCGTCCGTTTGGCCTTGCGTTCATCGGCGCTGGGGCCGTCGTCGAGCATCGTCACTTGCCGGGCCTCGCGCGCACCGGGGAAGGCCGTGCGGTGAGCGTCTTCGATCCCAACGAGACGCAAGCCCACAAGGTGGCCGAGGCGTTCCAGATTCCGCATGTGGCCTCGTCGCTCGAAGGCGCGATCGCCACAGACGGGGTCGAAGCTGTCGTCATCGCCTCGCCCAACTTGTTTCATCGCGGGGCGGTCGAGGCCGCGGCGGCGGCCGGCAAGCACATCTTTTGCGAAAAGCCGATCGCGACGAATCTGCGCGACGCCCGCGCGATCTGCGACGCGGCGGAAGCAGCCGGCGTGGTGCTGTTCCTCGGCTTTCATCACCGCTTCAGCGCCGAACATCTGTGTGCCCGCCGCATCCTCGATGCCGGGCTGATCGGTGACGTGCGCGCCTTCAACTCCGTGACCGCCGAGCCGATCGACACGATCCCCGGCGGCACCAGCAACTACCGCTTTCGTCCCGACCAGGGCGGCGGCCTGTCGCTGATAGACTTCGGCTCGCACCGCATCGATCAGATGCGCGCGCTGCTGGGCGAAGTCGAAGAGGTGTACCTCGAGATGGGCTCCGTGCTGCCGACGCACAACCTCGATGACAGCGCCGTGCTGTCGCTCAAGATGAAGTCGGGCGCGCTCGGGTCGCTGAACTTCCAGCGGTTTTCGCGCGCGTATCTCTCGCCGACGATCCTGTTCGGCCCGCAGGGCACACTGTGCATCGCCCCGTTCATCGTCAACCCGTTCCAGTCGGCGCCGGTGTCGCTATTCGCCGATCGTTCGGCCGCCGATCTGCCACCCGACCTACAAGACTGGACGCGCCCTGAAGGCTGGTGGGGTGAGTGGCCGGCGGGCTGGGTGAACCTGTGGCCGCCGCGGCGCAACACGTTCGAAGCCGAGTTCAAGAGCTTCTTCCGGTCGATTCGCGGTGGCCACTCGGCCGAAGTCAACGGCGAGGACGGCTACCGCGGACTCGAGATTATCCTCGCCGGCCATCTCTCGTTTCACGAGCACCGGCCCGTACAGTTGCCGCTCGACCCCGATGTCGATGTACCACCGCCGAAGTTCGATTGACGTCGGTTGTTTGGGTGGCATTGTGGCGTAAGCCCTCGCTACGCCGTCAGCCCGGATAGACTAGTGGAGTGCATGAGCCAGCCTGTGGGCGAATGCACCAGGGTTGAATCCCAATGAAAACTGCGGCACCAAGACACCCCCTCACCCGCCGCAACTTTGTCCAAGCCGGCGCCGGCGCTCTCGCCGCTCTGCACGTACTTTCCTCGAACGCCTCCGCCCAAAGCGCCGTCGCCACCTCCAAGCTCAAGATCACCTCCGTCGAAGCCTTCCCGGTTCGCTTGTGGAATCGACCGGCCCAGGGCGCGCCGACGTTCAAGTCCGACTTCGACCCGGCGCGTTGGCGCTACCGCGGCCCCTTCGCGCAGTTGGGCAGCGCGATCGTCGTCGTCATCCGCACCGCCGGCGGCATCACCGGCTTCGGGCTGGGCGCGGGCGGCCGCGTCGCGGCGGAGATCATCCACGGCCACTTGCGCCATTTGCTCGTCGGCGCCAACGCGCTCAACGTCGAGTTGCTGTGGGACCAGATGTACACCTCCGCGAACGCCTACGGCCGGCGGGGGGTGTTCGTCATGGCGCTGAGCGGCGTTGACAACGCGCTGTGGGACATCCTCGGCAAACACGCGGGGCAGCCCGTCTACCGCCTGCTGGGCGGCGCGACCCAAGAGAAAATCCCCGCCTACAAGACCGGTTTCGATCTCGAAGGCGGCCTCGAGATGGGCTTCGAACATTTCAAGATCCCCATCCGCGACGGCGTCTCGGAAGGCCGCGCCGGCATGGACCGCATCGTCGATCTGCTCACGCGCGCCCGTGAAACGATCGGCCCCGATCGCAGCCTGATGATCGACTGCGGCTCACGCTGGGACGACGTCGACTACACGATCGAAATTGCGCGGCGGCTCGAAGACGTCGGCCTCTCTTGGATCGAAGAGCCGCTCTCGCCCGACAACCTTGCCGGCTACGCGAGGCTCGTGCGCGAGATCAAGAGTACGAAGATCGCGAGCGGCGAGCACGAGTACACGCGCTTCGGCTTCCGCGAGTTGATTCGCCACAACGCGGTCGAGGTCTTGCAGCCCGACGTGAGTTGGTGCGGCGGCGTGACCTCGCTGCGGCGTATCGCCGCGATGGCCGCTGAGCATGATTTGGAATTCATCCCGCATCGCGGCGGCAGCCTCTATGGCCTGCCGCTATCGCTTTCCTCGACCCGGTGCAAGTGGGCCGAGAGCTTCGGCACCGGCGACGATGGGACTGACCTGATGGAAGCAATGACCGCGCCGTTCGACGCAGGCTATTACTACCCCTCCGAGAAACCGGGCTTCGGCAACGCGATCACCGAAGACCTAGTCAAGAAACACGCCATCGCGTAGGCGGTCGCACGGGTTAGCACGATCGACGCGGGCTTCGCTGTCGCCCGCCTTGCGCGCCGCCCGCCGGCGCCGCGTCGAGGCTCGTCAGTTCGAGCCGAGAGGTCTTGGCGTCGGCGTTGTGGCAGGTGAGACACTTCTTTTCGATCACGGCCAGGGCCGCCGATTCGACGGCGCCGGGGCCTTGCGCCCACGCTGCGGACGCCGGCAAGACCACGCCGGCCGCAAGCCGCCTGTGGAGCGAGCGTTTCATCTCTCGCGGCCAGTCTGGCGCGTCAGCGAAACCACCGAAACACGCTGATCAGAAGCGTCAACACGATGCTCACGACGAGGCAGGTGACAATGGGGAAGTCGCGCCAGTCTGTCACGTTTTTGTAGTAGTTTGAGTGAACAAGGAGCTATGCAGATGCCTCAGAAGTCGAGTGGTCACGTAGCGCAATCGCTGCCAGATATTCCCACCTCGCAGGAGGTATTTCGATATAGATCAACGATTCGAATATCCGTAGAGACAGCGACTTTCAAGTTCAATCCAGCGATACCGCTGGACGCGAGGCGAGCTATCCTTCTCAAGGACCCTGGTTGGCGCATGCCTTGGCCCCCGCCATTGACTGGCGCCGCGGATCGAGACGACCTCATTTTGGCGTTCTCTAGAATCGTTTGCGCGCTCGGCCTAAAGGCGGGCATTCCGGGCTCGACCGCCGAGGCGGTCAGGAGCGGCTTGTTCGAGATGTTCAGCTCGGTGCCGCAAGCCGGGCACACTAAAGAAAATACTGAGTCCTATCGACGATTCGCTGCGGATGCGTCGATCGAGGATGATGGATCAGCCTCGTGGGGGTACTGCGAAGACAGACCCGGTATCACGGTGCCGGGGGTAGATGACCGTCCCCACCACCTCGGCAAGCCCGGTGTCGAGATTTTTGTTCAGAACTTGCTCCGCGCTAACCTGTTAGAGCGAATCGAGAAGCTTCACTCGCCCGGTCAGTGATGAGCGATTAGGTCTATTTTAGATAGGCCTTTTCGCGTTTGAGCCCGGTCCCCGGGGCGTATCCATCTGTCGCATGCCGGTATCGAGCCCATCACCGGCCGGCATTCTCTGCAATGCAGTACACGTGCGAGTCTGTTCGATAAAACAACTCGTTTCCGGAGACAGCGGGTGAAGCGGTTATTCTCTCGCCGAGGCTGTTTGTGGCCAGCAACTCGAACTCCCTCCCAGCCTTGACCACGAAAGTCGTGCCCTCGATGTCACTCAAGTAGATACGTCCGTCGCCGGCGATCGGGGAAGCGTTGCAGGCGCCGCCCAGTCGCTTGCGGTAGAGTTCGTTGCCGGTCTTCCCGTCAAGGCAGGCCAGCACACCGCTGTCCATCAGGACGTAGAGCAAGCCTCGATAGAGGATTGGCGAAGGTTCCTGCGGCCCCGGCTTTTGGCTGACCCACACCAACTCCGGCGGTTGCCCGTTGCCGGCAAGTCGAATTGCGTGGATGGGACTCTGCCGCCACAATTGCAGGAACACCATGCCGTCTCCGTAGATCGGACTCACGATGATCTCCCCGTTGAACGGCCCTTCCCCTTCGCCATATTTCCATAACTCGGCGTGTGTCTTCGCGTCGAAAGCGGTGAGGCGGTTCTTTCCGGACACGAGGATGTCAGTCTGCCCATGATGCTCCACGACGAGTGGCGTTGCATGGGCCGTGCCGATGGGTCGATCTTTCTTCCAGACAATCCGACCCGTTCGCTTGTCAAGACCCACCAGAAAACAAGGGCCCTTGTGGTGGTCCCACGGGAACAGTACGGAGTCCTCCAGAACGAGGGGGCTAACCGAGTACCCCCATGCCATTTTGGGGTTGCCGAATATTTCCATGTACCGTGTGACCCAGATCAGTGTGCCGTCGTGGGAGTAGCGGGCAACGTCGGAATTGCCGAATGCGACGTAGACCGCGTCCTCGGTGACGGCAGGGGTATTCACGGCAAGGCTGGACTTCTCGTGGGTCCGCTGGTCTACGCCCAATCCGAAGTCATGCCGCCACAATTCCTTGCCGGTGTCCCGATGAAAGCACAGCGTCAGCAGTGATTTCCTGCCGCCTTGTTCCACTTCGGAAGTGACGAACAGCCGGTGTCGGTAGACCACCGGGGAACTGGTTCCCCAACCCGGCAACTCGACCGACCAACGGACGTTCTCGGTTTGGCTCCATTGAGTCGGGAGACTCCCCCCGTCCGCCACTCCATCAGCATTGGGCCCTCTCCACCTTGGCCAATCGGCGGCGCCTCTAGCGGGGTGCGCTGCCAGGCCGAGGGTGGCCGGCAAGGCGACAGCGCTCAGCGCGCTCAGCGCTTCTCGTAGATTCATCCAGTATCGCTCCCAAAGGGTAAACTTCGCGCCACAACCACGATTCTACTAGCACCGCCAGCGGACGGCTCTATGTCGTTCGTTTAGTGCGGCTTAGTTCTCCTGGCGGGCGTGGAGTTCCGCCGGCCCGCTTTGGACGATATCGAGTCCTCGAATCGGCTTTGTTGGTCGTGAAGGAGCTGAAGCTGGCAAGGATCAGCTTCCGGGCCCGTTCACTCAATTGCGGACCCGAGTGCGTTTCCAGCCCAAACTTCCCGCCAAGCAACGGGGCAGCACTGTCTGTCGCTACTTTTTGGGCGGACGCGGCGGGTTCGCCCCCACAGCTCAACGGTCCAACCCAGTTCAACCCGCTCAACTGGTTGGACGCGGTCCACCCAAACGGTGGTGCTATACTCAAAAGACTCGTCCAGGGAAGTTCCATCCGGTTGCACCAGGAACCCTGAAAACTGACGCAAACTTGGGCCTTCGCCGTGGACGGCGGGCTCGACGGGAGCGTATCGTGCCAAAATTGAAATCGCATCGCGGGGCGAGCAAGCGCTTCAAGACCACGGCCTCGGGCCGGGTCAAGCGCGGCCATTCGATGAAGAGCCACATCCTTACCTCGAAGACCACCAAGCGCAAGCGCAAGTTACGGAAGAGCGCCCTGGTCAGCCCGGCCATGGAGAAGGCGATCCGGGGCATGATCTCTTCTTAGAACATCCATAGGACGCGCGAGCTGCGCTCGGGGCACGTGCCTGCCTCGCCGTCCGGCAGCATCATCAACCCCAGAACCATCGGAGGGAAACCGTGCCAAGAGTAACGCGCGGCAGTAAACGCCGCAATCGACGCAGGAAGATACTGTCCGCATCCAAGGGCTACTACCAGCGCAATAGCAAGCTCTTTCGCTATGCCAAAGAGGCGGTCGAGCGCGGACGCAAGTTCGCCTACATCGGCCGTAGGCTCAAGAAGCGCGACTTCCGCTCGCTGTGGATCATCCGCATCGGGGCGGCGGCGCGGCTGCACGGGCTCTCCTACAACAAGCTCATCCACGGCCTTAAGCTCGCCGAGATCGACCTGAACCGGAAGATGCTCTCCGAGATGGCGATCCGCGACGCCAAGGGCTTCGAGCAGGTCGCCGCCTTGGCCAAGGCCGCGCTGGAGGCGCAAGGCTCGGGCTCCGACACTCCGGCGGCCGCCTCGTAGGGGTTCGCCCGGATGTCGATCGACGAACAGGCCGCGCAAGACCTCCCCGCCTTGCTCTCGAGCGGCGAGACGGTCGAGGGCCTGTACGGTCGTTTGCGCGAGGCCTTCGACGGTGAACGCGGGGCCCTTGCCTCCGAGGACCAGCTCAAAGCGCTACGCGACCGCTGGCTGGGCCGCAAGCACGGCCTGCTGACCAGCACCAACGAACGCTGGCTCAAGGCCGCGCCACGCGAGGTCAAGCCGCAAGTCGGCCGCCTGCAGAACGAGACCAAGAAGCACATCGAAGCGGCGCTGGCCGAGGCCAAGAGCGCGCTCGCTGCCGCGCGAACCGACGAGCAACTCGATGTGACGCTGCCGGGTCCGCCGCGGCACATCGGCGCGCGGCACCCGATCACGCTCGTGCGCGAGGAGATCGAGTCGATCTTCCAAGGGCTCGGCTACTCGGTCGCCGAAGGCCCCGAGATCGAGACCTACCGCTACAACTTCGAGGCGCTGAACTTCCCGGCCGACCACCCGGCGGTCGACGAGATGGACACCTTGTTCATCGAAGATCAGATCCTGCTGCGCACGCACACCTCGCCGATTCAGATACGCGTCATGGAGCGCGAGACGCCGCCGTTGCGCTACGTCGTGCACGGCAAGGTCTACCGCAACGATACGGCTGACGCGACGCACAGCCCCATGTTTCATCAGATCGAAATGTTCGCGGTGGGCGATAACATCACGCTCAGTGATTTGAAGGGGACGCTGGATTACTTCCTGAAGCGGTTCTTCGGCCCCGAGACCAAGATGCGCTTCCGCCCCAGCTTCTTTCCCTTCACCGAGCCGAGCGCGGAAGTGGATATCTCGTGCATCTTCTGCGGCGGCGAGGGTTGCCGCATCTGCAAGCGGACGGGCTTTATCGAAGTGCTCGGCTGCGGCATGATCGACCCGGAGGTGTTTCGGCATGCGGGGTACGACCCGGAACGGCATACGGGATTCGCCGCCGGCTTCGGGATTGACCGCTTCGCCATGCTCAAGTACGGCATCGACGACATTCAACTCCTGTTCCAAGGCGACGTGCGGTTTCTACGGCAGTTTCGGTAATGCGCATCCTTCTCAGTTGGCTCGAAGACTTCGTCGAGATCCGTGAATCTCCCGGCGACCTCGCCGAAGCTCTGACCATGGCCGGCCTCGCGGTCGACGAGGTGGAAACGGCCGACGGCGAGACCGTCTTCGAGTTCGACATCACCGCGAACCGGCCCGACGCGATGAACCACCTAGGCATCGCCCGAGAGATTTCCGCGTTGTATGGCCGCCCCTTGAAGCGCCCCGCGGCGGAGGTTCCCGAGACGGACCCACCGGCTTGCGAACGCGCGGCGATCGAGATTGCCGACGCGGACTTGTGCGCGCGTTACTCGGGCCGGGTGGCGCTCGGCGTCGAAGTCAAGCCGTCCCCCGAGTGGATGCGCAATCGTATCGAGCTGTGCGGCATCCGCAGCATCAACAACATCGCCGATTTGACGAACTACGTGCTGCTCGAGATGGGGCACCCGACGCATGCCTTCGACCTCGATCTGCTCGAAGAGTCGAAGATCATCGTGCGGCGGGCGCAGCCGGGCGAGACGCTGCGCACGCTCGACGGGATCGACCGCAAGCTCGCGGCGGACCACTTGGTGATTGCCGACGGCAAGCGTCCGGTGGCGTTGGCCGGCGTGATGGGCGGCGAGGAGACCGAAATCTCGGGCAAGACGCGCAACGTGCTGTTCGAGGCCGCTTGGTTCGACCCCGGTTCGATTCGCCGCACCTCGCGCCACTTCACGATGCACACCGACGCCTCGCACCGCTTCGCGCGCGGCGCGGACGTGGGCGCGACGGCTTGGGCCGCCGACCGGCTGGCGGCGCTGCTCGCCCAGGTGAGCCCCGGCAGCGTACTGCGCGGCGTGGTCGATACGGACGCGCGCACGGTCGAGCGGCCGGCCATTGTTCTGCGGCGGGCGGCGCTGAAGCGGATCTTGGGAATCGACGTGGCCGACGAGGAAGTGGTCCGCATTCTCACGGCGCTGGAGTTCCCCGCTGAGGCGCAGGCAGAGGGTTGGCAAGTCGCCCTGCCGACGCACCGGCTCGACGTCGAGCGCGAGATCGACTTGATTGAAGAAGTGGCGCGCATCTACGGCTACGGCCGGCTTCCGTCGCGCTTGCCGGCGGGAGCTACGACGCCGGTAGCGGCTGCTTTCGCCGCGGAAGAGAAAGCCGCGCGCGCCACGGCCAACGCATTGGGATACGACGAGACGATCGCACTCTCGTTTATCTCGTCGGGCGAGGCCCGGCAGTTCGGCCGCGGCGAACCGGTGGCTTTGCGGAATCCGCTGTCGGAGACGCAGGACGTTCTGCGTAACACTTCGGTGCCCTCGATGCTGCGGGCGCTGGAGTGGAACCTCAACCGCAATGAGACGAGTGTACGGCTGATGGAGTTGGGGCGCCTCTACCGCGGCGGCAAGGGCGAGTACGACGAGCCGCGCGTGCTGACACTGGGGGCCACGGGGCTGGCGGCGCCCGAGT
>JAKZVK010000898.1:0-10747 GCA_047516085.1 Bryobacterales bacterium | reverse complement strand
GGGGGGGGCTCTGTTTCGCGAGCCCGCGCGCAAATCGGTCCTCAAAGGCTTATTCGAAGCAGACCAGGCGGACGGCTAGCAGCCCGTGGCAAAACCGAGAACCGCGCGAATCGCAATGTAGGGGCACTGTGCGTTCCTACTCACGAGCTCGACTAACCTGGCGACGCCGTTCATAGCTCAACTGCCCTCTGTTTTGTCCGGACTCGAGACGCCGTCAATGCCACGTGCGATCGAACTGGTGGGCCCGCAGTCTCGAATTCGGGGTTTGGGGCCGACGTGGGTGCGATTATACACCTCTTCGGGTTCCGGGTGGGGCGACCTGGCTCCGCCCAGCTCCGACACGCGTTTGTGGTGTCCCGCCGAAGACGCCTCGGCCGACGAGGTCCGGGCCTTCGGTCTTCGGCTCGCCTTTTCTTGTGAATCGCGAGCAGCCCTTAGTCGGGGCCGTCCGTGGGCTCGGCCAGGTAGTGGATGTCGAAGGGCTTGTTGGTGATGAAGAGAACGGTCACGTCTTCGTCGGCCGTGGCGCCGTGCTCCATGACGTTGCCTTCGGAGAACCAGACGACGAGCCGACGCCGAATTCTCCGTTACGGGTCTTGAGCGTGCCCTCGAGCACATACATACCGTGTGCGCAGTGGTGGATGTGCAAGGGATTGGTGAAGCCCGCCGGATAGCGCACCATGCACACTTCCATGCCGGTGTCCGGGTCGGCGAAGAGGTCTTTGCGGTAGAGGTTCTTGCCGGCTTGCTCGTTGAAACGCTCTTGCCAGGGCTGGGCGTTGGCGTCAATCGCGGTAACGTCGGTGGAGGGCATCGCGCCTACCTCTACGAGTGGGATGGATTCGAGCGGTATGATATCACTGATCGGCCGGGTGCTGAGCACGGGCCGTTGGAGGAGGAGTCGTCTAAGGATGAATACCGTGAAGCGTTTCTTGGAAAAGGTCGAGGATCGTCCTGTTGTCACTGGGGCCTTGGTGGTCGCGGTCGCGTTGGTTGCCGCCGTGCTGCCGGCCCAGGTGGCCGAGAAGGCGAACCAGGGCTATCAGACCGAAGAGCAGCGAAAGCGGGTGGCCGGCAATCTGGATAATCCCGACAGGGTCGAGCGGCAGAGGCCGGCCGAGTTGTTGGCGGAACTGAAGATCAACAAAGGCGACACGGTGGCGGACATCGGTACCGGCGTCGGCTTCATGGTGCCGTACCTGGTGGACGCGGTCGGTCCCTCGGGGACGGTGTGGGCCGAAGACATCCAAGACGACTTTCTCGCCAAGGTGAAGGAGAAGATCGAGTCCAACGGCTGGTCGAACGTGAAGACCGTCAAGGGTGGGCAGACGGACGTGAAGCTGCCGGCGGTCTCGCTCGACCTGGGTTTTATCCTCGACGTCTATCACCACCTCAACTATCCGGCGGACACCATGGCGACGGTCCACAAGGCGATCAAGCCTGGTGGCCGGCTGGTGGTGGTCGACTTCTATCGCAGCCGCGAGCACCCGCGGATGTCAGAGGAGCGCCGGATGAACCACATCCGTCTCGACCGCGATGGCTTCGCGGCGGAGATCGAAGCGGCGGGCTTTCGCCTCGAGCGCCACTTCGATCACATGCCTCACCAGTACGTGTTGATCTTCCGCAAGGCGGGCTAGGCTAGCAGCTTGTGGTGGAGTGAGTTCTCTTCGTTGAGTCTGTCCCACACCCTTACGTGTCGCGGCACGCCGGGCAGGCGGGCACGGCATGCCGCGTCCTCTTTGTGAACGGTGTAGACCCCGGCTTTGCCCAGGGGCTGGGGGCTGAGCATCGACAAGAAAAACCCCTGCTCTCCCGCGGCGGCGGAGGCAGGGGCGGGTTCTCGCGCGTGATAGGTGAGGCCAACCTTTTTGGACGTTAGCTCAGCTTGACGCTCTTGACCGTGATGGAGTTGCCGTCGACCTTGCCGTTGACGTTTACCTTGATGTTGTCCTTCTTGTCGGTGCCTTCGAGCAGCTTCAGTGCCTGCTCGTCGCCGCCCTTGTCGAACTTGAGATACTTGCCATCCGCCGTGACCACGCCGTAGCCGCTGGCCTTGCAATTGGGCATCAGGGCACAGTCCTTGGTGTGCATTTTGGCGCCGGCGATGCCCTTCTTGACCACCATGGCCGAGCACATCTTGTCGACCAGGTAGCCGTCGACCGTCTCAGCGGCAAGCGGCAGCGATGTGAACACCAACAACGTACAGACTGCTATAAGGATCCGCTTCATGATTCCTTCCTCCTTGGAGTGTCATAGTTGGAACGTTGCCGGCCTACACCGGCCTCGTTTGTCTATGGGTTCGCCTACGACCGGAGCGGGGTTACGAGCGTCCGGGGGGCGCGCCCAATTCGTTACAGGCGTATCGCGGCCGGGCCACCGGTGGCTGGGGTATCCGGCACCGCATAACCATCCTCCGCGGCTGAGCGAAATGAAGAGACAATAGGGAGCATGGATGTGGCCCGCGCCGGGAGAGAGCCCGCGGGCGGAGGTCTTGAACCCATGGAGGCCAATAACCTGACGACCCGCAGGAACTTCTATCAGCGTGTCATCTATAGCATCGGCGCAGTGATCTCCGCCGCGCTGGCGTTGCCCGCGACGGCCTACCTCTTCTTGCCTCCGCGCGGGCGGCCCGAGACGGGTTGGACCGAGGCGGGTGATGTGGCCACGCTCACTCTCAACAAGCCCGAGGAGATGGTGTTTCAGAAGAAACGGGTGGATGGCTGGAAGACATCGTTCGAACGCGCCACCGCCTGGGTGGTGAAGACCGAAAGGGAAGTCATCGCCTTCACTCCCCAATGCACTCACCTCGGTTGCGGCTACCGCTGGGAAGGTCAGCAGGGGAACTTCCTTTGCCCCTGCCACGCGTCTACGTTCTCGATCGAGGGAGAGGTGTTGACCGGTCCCGCGCCGCGTCCGCTCGACCGCTATCGAAGCCGGGTCGAAGGGACGCGGCTTTGGCTCGGCAAGGTAACTCCCTCGACCGGGGAGACGGGTGCATGAACGTGCTCTTCCGCCGGCTGCTGGACTCGGTCGATCACCGCACCGGGTTGGAAACCGCGGTCAAGAACTTCATGTACGAAGACATCCCCGCCTCGAGCGGATGGCGGCAGGTCTTCGGCAGTGTGGCGCTGTTCCTGTTTCTGATTCAGATCTTCACCGGGATCCTGCTGACCTTCAACTATGCTCCCCAGCCGGGCGATGCCTACTTCAGCTTGCAATACATCATCAATGAGCTGACCGGCGGGCGGCTCATCCGCGGCTTGCACCACTGGGGCTCGAGCATGATGGTCGTGGTCGTCGTGCTCCATATGGTTCAGGTGGCCCTTTGGGGCGCGTACAAGAGACCTCGCGAGGTGACCTGGCTTCTGGGCGTGGTCTTGCTGTTGCTGGTGCTGGGTTTCGGTTTGACGGGTTATCTGCTGCCCTGGGACAACCGCTCCTACTGGGCGACGGTGGTGACGATCCAGATTGCCGGCTTGGCCCCGGTGGTGGGCAGCTACTTGATGCGGTTTCTGGGCAGCGCGGACGGCTCGGTGGGCATCGCCACGTTCTCGCGGTTCTATTCGCTGCATGTTGTGGTACTGCCGGCGATAACGGCCATGATGGTCGCGTTCCATATCTACCTAGTGCGCAAGCACGGCGTGACGCCGGATCCTGAGGACGCGCGTCGTCCGCCGAAGAAGTTCTACCCCGGGCAGGCTGTCAAAGACGCCACGGCAGTCTTCGCCGCGTTCGTGCTGCTGTTTGTGTTGGCGGTGGCCGTCGAAGCGCCGCTCGAGCGACTGGCCGATCCCACTGACAACACCTATGTCCCACGGCCGGAGTGGTACTTCCTATTTCTGTTCCAAACGTTGACGTTTTTTGAAGGTTCGTGGGAGGTGGTGGGCGCCATCGTACTTCCGACCATGGCGATCGTGGGACTTCTGCTTGTGCCCTTCCTCGATCGAGACAGAGTGAAGGGAATTAGACGACGCGGCATGGCTATGGGTGTGGTCGGATTGGCGGCGGTCGGTTGGGCGGCGTTGACGATCGGCGCGATCGCCAACACGCCAGCGACCAGTGGGCCGGAGGAACGCGTGGGTTACGCAACCGAGGCCGAGGCCGGCGGCTGGAAGCAGCTCACGCCGGTGGAGCTGGCCGGCCGCGCTTGCTACCGCCGCGAGAAGTGTGCCACCTGTCACAACCTCAGCGACGGGGAGCCGAAAATGGGGCCTACGTTGGCGACGGTAGCGGAGCGCAAGTCGGCGGATTGGATGATCAAGCACTTCAAGAACCCGTCGTCGGTCGTGCCCGGCAGCCCGATGCCCGCGGTGCAGATCTCCGACGAGCTGTTGAATTGTCTGTCGGCGTTCCTGCTGAAGGTCACGCCGCAGAACGCCGCCGCGCTCGATGCCGCGCCGGGCTACGCCATGCAAGGGGCGATGATTTACCAGATGAACATGTGCGGTAGCTGCCACATGGTGAACGGCATGGGGCAGAGCGTCGGCCCGCCGTTGAACGGCGTTGGCCAGAGACGCACCGAGGATTGGCTGGTCGAACACTTCCGCAACCCCCAGAAGTTCGAACCGACGAGCACGATGCCGCCCTACGACTTTCCACCCGACGAGATGGAAGCCATCGTTGCCTACCTGCTCGAACTGCCGCCCGGTTAAGGGTAGGGAAAGCCGAGCCATCGAGAAGCGGCGGGGGTGTCTTGCGGGTGCCCGCGTGATCTCCTAGTCGCGGGAGCCAAACAGGCGCGGCTGCATCACCAGCGACCACGCCGCCACGAGACCGAGTCCCAACAGCGCCCAGCCCCACGCCGCCGAACCGGTCGGCGAAAAGATCGTCGCCACCGCCGCTGCCGCGAACAGCAACCGCTCGACCATGCCAATCCTGCGCCCAACGTAGCCAACCAAGGCCACGGCCCACGCCGCGGTTCCGGCTAGCAGCGATACGAATCCCAGAGCGACCGCCCCGGTCGAGCCTTGTCCCAAGAGACTGGGATCAAAAGCGAACGCAAACGGGATCAGGAATGACACGAAGCTCAGCCGAAACGCCTGCAAGCTGGTCGCCATGGTCCCGGCACCCGCGATGCCCGCCGCCGTGTAAGAAGCGAGGGCAACCGGCGGCGTCACCATCGATAGCACGCAGTAGTACATCACGAAGAAATGTGCCGACAGCTCTGGGATGCCCAGCCTCAGCAACGCCGGCACGAACAGAATCGCACCGATGATGTAGGCCGCCACGGTCGGTAGGCCCATCCCCATGATGATGCAGCCGACGATGATCAAGGCCATGGCGCCGAGCAGCGTCCCGCCGCTGCCGGAGATCAGTTGGGACGAGAACTTCAGCGCCAGGTTCGATTGGATCGCCACGGCGATGATGATGCCGATGGCCGCGATCGGCACGGCGACCTGACAGGCTTGGCGCGTGCCTTTCTCGACGACCTCCACGACCCGCTGGGGCGTAAACCAAGTGTCCCGCCGCACGTACGAGATCAGCACGCAGGCGGCGCCGGCGACCACGGCCGAGTAGGTCGCGGAGTAGCCCGCCACCAGCATCGCCACCAACACGGCCGGTGGGCTCATGAGATAGAGCCGCGGCCCGATGGGCGGGTGCGCGCCGATCTCCTCGGCCGGCAGCGTTCCGGTGCCGGTCTTGCGCGCGGTGAGGTCGACGACGAGGAACACGGCCAGGTAGAAGGCCAGCGCCGGGATCAAACCGGCCAGCGCCACCTGCCCATAGGGGATTTGCAGCATCTCGGCGACGACGAACGCCGCGACGCCCATGATGGGTGGCATGAGCTGACCACCGGTTGACGCGATGGCCTCGATCGCGCCCGCCATCTCTCGTGGATAGCCCGCGCGGCGCATCAACGGGATCGTGAAGACGCCCGTGGCCGCCACGTTCGCCACCGCGCTGCCGCTGATGCTGCCCATCATGCTGCTCGCGATCACCGCCGCTTTCGCCGCGCCGCCCTGGTGGCGTCCGCTGACGCGCAGGCCGATGTCGATGAAAAGTTGGCCGCCGCCGATGGCGGAGTAGATGGCGCCGAACATCACGAAGTAGAAGACGAATTGCAGCGACGTTTCGGTCGTGATACCGAGAATGCCGTTCAACGACATGGTCAGAATCTCGACCGTCTGCTCGAACTCGAAGCCGGAAAAACGTAGCCAACCTGGCGTCCATTTACCGACGAAAGCGTAAGTGAGAAACAGGAGCAGTACGCCCAGCAGCGACCATCCCACCACGCGGCGCACGCATTCGAGCAGTATCACAACAACGAGCACGCCGAACACCATGTCCACGGTGAGAACCGGATCGATGCCTTCCATGCGTTCGGTAAGGCGGGTCGCCGAGGCCAGGTAGTAGGCGCCGGTGCCGAGTACGCCAAGAAAAAGGATGCCGTCGATGAGGGCGGGGAAGCCGCGACCGAGCTTTCCCGTGACGGTCGGCGTCCAGAGCAACAAAAGTGCCATCGCCAACACGAGATGCAGAGGACGCTGCACGAGCGGCGCTTGCGGGTAGGAGATGATGTAGAGCTGAAAGCCGAGCCAGGCGAGCCCAAGAACGATGCGGGCGCCGTGAACCAAGAGATGGGGTTTCGGCTCGGGATTGGTGGGTTCGAGCGAAGTGGCAGCGTCTGGCTCCGGGGCCGCGCCTACAGCCATCCCTGTTCCCTGAAGTAGCGTTCCGCTCCGGGGTGCAGAGCGATGCCGGTCTTCTCGATCCGTCCGCCTTGCGTGGGATCGAACGAGAGCCAGGCTTTGTGCGCCTGCGCCATGTCGTCCTTGTGCTCGCAGACAATCTTCGTGATCAGGTAGGCGAGATCGTCGGAGAGGTCTTTGTGGGCGATGAGCACGGTGCCCATGTCGACGCCCTTCGTCGGGCCCGACTGCCCTTTGAACCATGCGGGCATGGGGATGGGGTTCATTCCCGGCCCTTCGAGTTGCGCCAGAACGGTGTCGGGGAAATCGACGAATCGCACGTCGACCGTCGTCGTCACCTCGGTGACGGCGGGATGGCCGCGGATCGAGGTCTCGAAGTAAAGGTCGGCGCGCCCGTCGCGCAGAATGGCCGAAACCTGGTTGGCTGAGACTTGGATGATCTCGCCGCCCTTGCTGGTAATGTCTTCGCGCGTGATGCCCAGCGAGTCGAACAGCATGTCGGCGACGACCGGCACCGTGCTGCCGGCGGGCTTCATGACGATGCGAATGGGTTCGTCGGAGAGCAAGGCCTTTTCAAGCGTATCGTTGCCGGTGCGGGCGATATACTCGTTGCGCAGCATGGCCGTCATCCACACCGAGTTGAGCCCGCCGACAAGCGCGCGGATGTTTTCGTGCTTCTTGCCTTTGTAGGCGCGAGGGTGTCCCGCGGCGGCCCAGGCTGCGGTCGCGGCTTGTGAGATGGCGATGGTGGCATCGCCGCGGTCGACCAGGATGGGATTACCGATGCCGCCGCCACGCGCGATGACCTCGACGCGGGCGCCTTCGGGGAGCCTCTCCTGCAACAGGTTCGAAAGCGTCGCGGCGAACACATACCACGATGTGCCCGGCGGCATCGCACCGATGGTGACGCTGGTTTGATTAGGGTCTTCGGGGCCGGCGCAGGCGGCGAGGAGACAGATCAGCAGGGCCGCGATGGTGAGGGTTGCGGAGGTGTGGTGGATCGGAGGTGACGGGGCAAGACCGGGTTGTTGGAGGTAAGCCATTTCAAGGCGGAGGTTTGGGGAGGCTTGGGCGCGGTTCGCGGCGCGGGCACGGCATGCCGTGCCCCTACCTTGCTACGTGACCGCAGCTGCTTCGGGCTCGCCGACCACTGCGCCTTCCGCCAGCAGACCCGCGTCGGCCACGGCGTTCCTGATCTTGTCGAGCATCTCGCCCTTCGGCCGGGTGATCGGCGGCCGCGTCAAGTCCGACTTCAGCCGGCCTGCTAGCACCATCGCCGTCTTCATGCGCGCATGGGCCTCGCCGGAAGGCTCGCCGCTGGCGTACACGACTTCTTTGAGAGGGAAGATTTTCGCCTGAATCTCCTGCGCCCTCTTCAGGTCGCCCCGCTGCACGGCTTCATAGAGCGCCACGATCCAGTCCGGCAGGAACGAAGCAAAGCCGACCAGCGCGCCGTCTACCCCCTGCACCATGGACGCCAGTAGGTACTCGTCATGGCAGGTCAGGATCGTGCACGACGGGTCGGACTCGCGGATCGCCTGGAGGTCGCGGTCGTATTTCGACATCTCGCGCGTGCCGATCTTAAAGGTCGTTACCGAGGGCAGCCGGGCCAGCTCAGCTAAATTAGCAGCGCCGAGGAGTAGCTCGCGCGCGTCCAGGCAGGATAGATGTGAACGATCAGATTAATGTCGACGGCATGGCCGATGGCGCTGAAGTGCTCGACGACGTGCTCGGGCTGCATGCCGAAGCGCAGCCAGTAGTGCGGCGGCATCACGAGCAGACCCGACGCGCCCGCGTCCTTGGCCATGCCGGCGTGCTCGACCGCCTCGCTGATCGACTCGCAGCAAATGCCCGATACCACCGGCACTTTGCCGGCCACCTCGTCGGCGACGATGCGCGTGGCCTCCGCTCGCTCCTGGGGGCTCAGTGCAAACACTTCGCCGGTATGTCCGTTCGTAACCAAGCCGCCGATGCCCGGGTGCCCCGCCAGCCATGCGGCAAAGCGCCGTAGCTCGGGCTCGTCGATCGAGTAGTCGTCGTTGTAGGGCAATTGCATCGCGGGCAAGATCCCGCGGAATGCGTCAACTAGAGCCATCGTGATTCCTCTCTGAGAACGTCGCTACCACGATACCAACTCGCCAAACGTGAGTAACGCTCGCCTTTGGGCGCCAGTATCCCGGCCTGCCTGTACGCATTTCGTTAATCCTGGCCCACGGTTTCAACCCTGGGTAGCACATCGCTCCCACCCACACTATTGATTCGGGGCCTTGGACTGGCGGCCTTGGCAAGCCAGTCCAAGGCCCCGTGTGTTTCTTGCTCCTCACCCCGCTTCCTGGGGCTCACGCCCCAGGCTAGTAATTAATCGAAGCACTTCACTCACCAGGCATGTCCCACTCCAACCTGCCGGCGCAAGCCCGCGCGGCTTGAGCCGTTATCGCCCGAAGTGGTAATCTGCATACGTCCGAGCGTCGTGGCCGGACCGAGGGAGTTTGCTGATGAGCCGCAGCACGATTTGCGTCATGTTTGTTTGTCTCTTCGGTATCGCCGGCTGCGCGCCCGTGGCCGAGGAAGGATTCACGCCGCTGTTCGACGGCAAGACCCTCAACGGCTGGACGCTGCTGGGTAAGACCGGCGAAGGCTATCGGGTCGAGGACGGCAAGATCGTCTGCCCGCGCAAGGGTGGCGGGAATCTGTTCACCGACAAGGAGTACGCCGACTTCATCATTCGCTTTGAGTTCAAGCTAGAAGACGATTCGAACAACGGGCTCGCCATCCGGGCGCCCCTTCAAGAGGGCGGCATTGCCTACGAGGGCATGGAGCTTCAGATCATCAGCAACGGCGGCGAGCGCTACAAGAACATCGAACCTTGGCAAAAGCATGGCTCGCTGTATCACGTGTTCCCAGCCAAGACGGGTTACCTCAAGAAATCGGGCGAGTGGAACCAGCAGGAGGTCATCGTTCAAGGGCGTCAGGTCAAAGTGGTCCTGAACGGCCACAGCATCCTCGATGCGAATCTCGATGCGGTTAGTGACCCCGAGATCCTCGAGAAGCACCCCGGCTTGCAGCGCAAGTCCGGCCACATAGGGTTCTTGGGACACAACGAGCCGATCGAGTTCCGCAACATCCGGCTCAAAGAGCTGTAGCGACCGTCAGGTTCAGGCCGGGTGGTGCGTAGCCGAGGCTACGATATCCCAAGCTACCGTTACACCGAAGCCGGCGATCAAACCTTATCCGGCACGGCGAAGGGCGCGCGGTAGGTGCGCTTAATGAACGAGTTGGCCTCGTCGTCGCCGACGAAACGCTCGGTCGCGGGATCGAAATCAAGCCGGCGATCGAGGCGGAAAGCGATGTTGGCCATGTGCGCCAGCGACGAGGCGGAGTGCGCCGTCTCGACCGGTCCGTTCTGGTCGGACGTCTTGCGGCTGCGCACGGCCTTGATGAAGTTGGCGAAGTGGTCGCCGCCGACGTCACTCTTCGGGCCGGGCTCGCGCTTCTGGCCGAAGTAGACCTCGTAGCTGTGATAGTCCTTCATCAGCATGAAGCCCTTCGAGCCGTAGAAGAGATTGCCGACGCGCACGCCGTCTTCGTAGTTGCTGCTCCACGGGCGCACGGCGATCTCGCCCATGATGTTCTCCTTGGGCCACTTGACGAGCGCCGTGAGGACTTCGGGCGTCTCCTTGTCGTCATCCCAGAGGAACTTGCCGCCCATGGCGGTGATCTCGCTCGGTAGGCCGGTACCGAGTCCCCAGAGCATCAGGTCGGTTTCGTGAATGCCTTGATTGCCGATGTCGCCGTTGCCGTAGTCCCAGTGCCAGTGCCAGTTGTAGTGCACGTAGCGGCTCGAGTACTGCCGCTCGGACGCGGGGCCCTGCCAGAGGTTCCAGTCGACGTGGGCGGGCGGCGATTCGGATGGTTTCTTGCCGACGCTCGGACGCCACTTGTAGATGCACGTGCGCGCCAGGTAGATGTCGCCGATGATGCCGTCGCGGAGTAGCTGAATGCCTTCCTGCATCGCTTCGGAACTGCGAAGCTGCACGCCGTGCTGGACGATACGGTTGTACTTCTTGGCGGCGGCGACGAGCTGCTGACCCTCGAAG
>JAKZVK010000897.1:0-5998 GCA_047516085.1 Bryobacterales bacterium | reverse complement strand
TCCTGGCGATCGGAGTAGCCGCGATGCTCGGCGCTGTGTCATCGCCGGCTGCGGAGATCTCTGATTGGCCGCCGCACGATTGGAGCATCCTATCGAACTTGGCCCCGCAGTCCCTGGTAACGATCAAACCCCTCAAAGGCAGAGGAAAAAAGCTACGTGGCGAGTTCCTCTCCAGCGATGCCGAATCGATCATCGTCCGCAACCGTGACGGTCAGCAGGTGACAGTCTCCCGAGAGGATGTTAAGCGCGTGTTTGTCCGGCGGTCGCGGGGCAGTCGCGCTCCCTGGTACGGAGCCGCCGTAGGGGCCGGAACCGGGGCGGGCTTGGCGGCGGCGGCGTTCGCAGGCTCGGGCGAGAGCGGCGAGGCCGCCCCCTTTGTGATCGGGACCGCCGTCGTCCTGGCGGGTGTCGGCGCGCTCAGCGGTCTGCTGGTCCAGAGGTTCAGCCGGGACCGGCTAGTCTACCAATCCCCCAAGCGGTGAGAGCCCGCTCCAGCCCAAGACCTGTCGTGAGGACGCCCCTTGTTCGTTGACGCCCCTCCTAACCTGCGGCTACGATGAGGGGGTTCCCGTACAAGCCATGTCCTCAAAGACCTCCGTGCACGCGACGGAGCTAACCGTGCTCGACCAGATCGTCGTGCGAAAGCGAGCGGAGTTGCTCGCCGAGCAGTCGCTGGTGCCGATCGAAGAACTGGAAGAGGCCCCGCGGTTCGAGCGTAGGAGCTTTCGCGAAGCGCTGGAAATGCGGCGTCCGGCGGTGATCGCCGAGATCAAGAAGGCGTCTCCTTCGGCGGGGGTCATCTCCGAGCAGTTCGACCCCGCCGCGATTGCCCGCGGTTATGAGGCGGGTGGGGCGGCCGCCCTTTCAGTACTGACCGACAAGCAGTTCTTCCAGGGTTCGCTCGAACACCTCGAGCAGGCTCGTGCCGCCGTCGACCTGCCCGTGCTTCGGAAAGACTTCACGCTCGACCGCTACCACCTTTTGCAAGCGGCGGTCTGGGGAGCCGATGCCATCCTGCTGATCGTGGCCGCGCTCTCCGACTATGACCTGACCGACTTGCTCGCTCAAGCGCGCCAGTTGGACTTGGATGCGCTCGTCGAAGTACATAACGAGCCGGAGCTGGAGCGGGCCCTGGCCGCGGGCGCGGACATCATCGGCGTAAACAACCGCAATCTCAAAACGCTCGAGGTGTCGCTCGAAACATCTTTTCAATTAGCTGAACAGATGCCCGACGACGTGCTTCGCGTGAGCGAGAGCGGCATCCGAACCTCAGCGGACATCCAGCGGCTCCTGGCGGCCGGCTACCAGGCGTTCCTGGTCGGCGAAAGCTTGATGAGACAGGCCGAACCGGGTGGGGCACTGGCGAGTCTCATTGAAGGGACCGGCGATCTTGGCTCCTGAGATCATCAAGGTCTGCGGCATCACCAACGTCGACGACGCGCGATTTGCCGCCGAAAACGGTGCCACGGCGCTGGGGATGATCTTCTATCCCGGCAGCCCTCGCTTTGTGGATGCGGAAACGGCTGCCCGGATTTCTCGGGCCGTGCCCAAAGACATCGTCCGCGTCGGCGTGTTCGTCAATGAAGCGCCCGAGAAGGTATTAGAAATCGCCGCCCAGGCCGGGCTCGACGTCGCCCAGCTTCATGGGGACGAATCACCCGAGGTTTGTGCCGGGGTTTCGCCGCTGCGGGTCTGGAAGGTGCTTCGCGTCGGCAAGGACTTCGACCCGGCACACGCGGCCGCGTTCACTTGCGAGGCGTTCTTCCTCGACACGGCCGGTGACGGCCTCTACGGCGGCACGGGACAGACTTTCCCTTGGCAGCGCGCCGCCGAGGTCAAGCGCTACGGCCGGGTGATCGTCGCCGGCGGACTCGACGCGGACAACGTCGGCGAGGCGATTCGCCTCGCGCAGCCGTTCGGCGTGGACTCCAGTTCGAAGCTCGAACGCAGCCCGGGCGTGAAGGATCATGATAAGGTGCGGAGATACCTCGAAGCGGCCAGAGACGCCGCCCGAAAAGCGACTCTCGAAGCCGCTCAGGAAGCTACCCGCGCCGAGGTGAAATAGCCATGGCCACCATCGCACCGAACGTCGTGCCGGACACCCTGGGCCACTTCGGGCCTTACGGCGGCCGCTACGTCCCGGAGATCCTCATCGCGCCGCTCGATCAGTTGGAGTCGGCCTACGAAGAAGCGCGAGAGGATGCCGTCTTCCAGGCCGAGCTGCAGGAACTCTACCAGCAGTACGCCGGACGGCCCACCGTTCTCTACCACGCCCGGCGGCTCAGCGAACACCTGGGCGGGGCCGAGATCTACCTCAAGCGCGAGGACATGCTCCACACCGGCGCCCACAAGATCAACAACTGTCTCGGGCAGGCGCTGCTGGCCCGCCGCATGGGTAAGAAGCGCATCATCGCCGAGACCGGCGCGGGCCAGCATGGCGTGGCGACCGCGGCGGCTTGCGCGCTCTTCGGCTTCGAGTCCATCTTCTACATGGGCGAATAGGACATGCGCCGGCAGAGCCCCAACGTGTTTCGCATGCGCCTGATGGGGACGAAGGTCGTCGGCGTCAACGCCGGTAGCCGGACTCTCAAGGACGCCATCAGCGAGGCCATGCGCGATTGGGTTGCGAACTTCGACTCGACCCATTATCTACTGGGCTCGGCGCTCGGGCCCCACCCTTATCCGCGGATGGTGCGCGACTTCCAGTCGGTGATTGGGCGCGAGGCTCGTGAACAGTTTCTCGAGACCACCGGCGGGCGTCTGCCTGATTTGTTGATCGCGTGTGTCGGAGGCGGCAGCAACTCGATTGGGCTGTTCCACCCCTTCCTCGAAGATGAGAGCGTCAAGATGCTTGGTGTCGAAGCGGGCGGACGGGGCGGGAAACTGGGCGACCACGCGGCACGGTTTTCAGGCGGGGCGCCGGGCGTGCTGCACGGCACCTACAGCTACGTTTTGCAGGATGACGACGGGCAGATCGCTCTGACCCACTCCGTGTCCGCCGGTTTGGATTACGCGTCGATCGGTCCCGAGCACGCTTGGCTGCACGATGAAGGGCGTGTCGAATACACCTCCTGCGCGGATGAGAAAGCGCTGGAGGCGGTGCAGTTACTGTCTCGGCTGGAGGGCATTTTACCGGCGTTGGAGTCGGCCCATGCGGTGGCCGAGGCGGTACGCCGGGCCCCCGAGGCCAAGGGCCAGACGTTCCTGCTCAATCTCTCCGGGCGCGGCGACAAGGATATCGGTATCTTTCGCGACAACCTGCCGGAGTTGGGTTAGCTGCTTGTGCCCTGCGAAACGAGGATTCTGTGGTCATTAGGCAGGGCCTACTGGCAAGCGGGTATACGCGCTCAGTTGGTGGCGTAGGGGTGGACCGCTGCGTCCACCCCGGCGGAGTCGCTCTCGGTTTCTGCGCGAAAGCGACGCCGCGTACCAGGGGCGGCGGGGCGGACACAGCGGTCCGCCCCTACAAGCTGCCTCTGAGACACTTCGAGATATCAAGGGTGCAGCCCATGACTACGTAGACCGACCGCGTCCGCCCGCTACGCCCGACGATCCGTCCTCCCAGCACCGCGGGTTCTTCCAGCAGCCTCCTTACTGATGAGCCGCATCACCCCAACCTTCGAGCGCCTTCAGCAACAAAACGCCCGTGCTCTGATCGCCTATATCACCGCCGGCGACCCTAGCCCCGACCGCACCGTCGAGCTCGTGCTGGCGCTCGAGAAAGGAGGCGCGGACATCATTGAGCTGGGCGTCCCGTTTTCCGACCCGATCGCTGACGGTCCCGTGATCCAGAAAGCGGGCGAGCGGGCGCTACACGCCGGGATGACCCTCGCCAAGGTGCTCGATATCCTCAAGGAGCTTCGCGCCCATTCGGAAATCCCGGTCATCGTCTTCAGTTACCTCAACCCGATCCTGCGCTACGGCTTCGAGAAGTTCACGGCCGCCGCCGCGGCAGCGGGTGCCGACGGGGTGCTGTTGACCGACCTCAACATCGAGGAAGCCGGTCCCTTCCTCTCCGAGATGCACAAGCGCGGGCTCGATCCGGTTTTCCTGGTTTCGCAGACCACGCCCGACGATCGCATCGAGAAACTGTCGCAATCGAGTGCCGGTTTCGTATATCTTGTTTCGAGGGCCGGGGTCACCGGCGAGCGCGATGCGGTCTCCGATCAAGCCGTTGCGTTGATCGAACGCACCCGCCGCGTGACGTCGCTGCCGCTGGCGGTAGGTTTCGGGCTCTCAAAGCCTGAGCATATGCGGGCGCTGGCGCCGTATGCCGACGGGGCGGTCGTGGGTAGCGCGTTCATGCGTCTGATCGAAGAGCATCGATCGGCGTCTGACTTGGCCACCCGGCTCGAAGCGTTTGCCGCGCAGCTCAAGGCCGGGCTGAGGCTCGATCCGGCAGCCTGACATTAGTGGGAGTCGTTTATGGACTTGGCGGAATGGCGAGAGCGGATCGATCAGCTAGACCTGCGGATTCTCGAGCTGCTGAACGAACGGGCCCGAGCTGTCTTGCAGTTGGCTCCGCTTAAACGACAGAATTCCATTCCCGTCCACGCACCCGACCGAGAAGAGCAGGTGGTGAACAGCCTCCAAGGCCACAATGGCGGACCGCTCAGTAACGAGGCCGTCCAGCGGATCTTCGAAACCATCATGAAAGAAATGCGGGCCGTCCAGGAGGCGGACGCCGCGGGAAACTCGTCGCGCTGACCGCGGCGCCCACCCGCCCATGCGCGGGTCTTCCCTCTCAGTAGATCTGACTCCATGGCCATCGAGACGGTAACGATTGTCGGCGTCGGCCTGATCGGCGGCTCCTTCGGCTTGGCTTTGCGAGCCGCCGGCTTCAAGGGACGGATCCTAGGCGTCAGCTCGCCCAGGACGATCGGGGCGGCGCTCGGCAAAGGGGCGATCGAGCGTGGAGCGCCTTTGGAGGAGGCCCTTCCCGAAAGCGACCTGATCTACTTGGCCCAGCCGATTTCCCGCATCCTGGAGCTACTGCCGGAGGTCCGCAAGCTCGCGCCGCCCCGCGCCCTGGTCACCGACGCGGGCAGCACCAAGGGTGAGATCGTCGAGAAGGCCACCGCACTGTTCAGCGACGGTCCCTGGTTTGTCGGCGGGCATCCGATGGCGGGCAAGGAGCAACGCGGGGTCGAGCGCGCCGACGCGGACCTGTTTCGAGACGCCACGTACGTGCTGACCCCCTCCGTGCTGACTGCCTCAGACTCGCGCCTGCCCGACGAGCCGGTAGTGAAGGAGTTCGCCGCCTGGATCGAGAAGATCGGAGCCAAGCCGGTGGTCTTGCCGGCCCACGTGCACGATCACGTGGTGGCTTGGACTTCGCATCTGCCCCAACTCCTCTCGACCGCCTTGGCATCAGCCATGGTCGACGAACTGCCGGGCGATGAGCATCTCGAGATCGTCGGCCCCGGCCTGCGCGACATGACACGCCTCGCCGAGAGCCCCTACGAAATCTGGAAGGACATTCTCGCCACGAACACTTCGAACGTCGAGCAGGCTCTGACGGCTTACATCGACAAGCTGGAGCGCTTTCGAGAGAAGCTCAACCGGGATGGACTCGCAAAGGAGTTTGAGGCAGCACAAAAGGCACGGCAGCGGCTCGCGCGACCGTCCTGACACGTGTCGCGTGTCACTTCTCGCCTGTCACCTAGCTAGACCGGCGCCCCTTCGGCCTGCTCCCTCTCGTTGTCATAGGCGACGACGTCACCGGTAAAGCGGACGTTCGCGGAGGCTTGGTGGTTGGTCGCGATGTCCATGGCAATGAGTCCCCAAGGCTCGCCAAACTGCTTCTTCGTGGTCTTGGCCGCGGCGCTGGCTCTCTTGCGGAAACGCTTGCGGACCTTTCTTAGCCCGTTATCACCCGGCGAAGCGTTGGGGTGGTCGGCGAAGAACTTGTGCACCTTGACCAACTCCTTCGCCAGTTCATGCATCGCTTTCGCCCACCAGACGATGACTAAATAATCGGAATAAACGACCGCCCTCT
>JAKZVK010000896.1:0-3374 GCA_047516085.1 Bryobacterales bacterium | reverse complement strand
GTCCAAAACCGTTCGCCGCATCGGCGCGCACACCTCGATCGCAGGGGGCCTCGTCAACGCCGCGAACGAAGCGCTCGAGCTGGGCTGCAACACGCTGCAGATCTTCACGCGCAGCCCGCGCATGTGGCGTTCGCCGCCGCTCGACCCCAACGGAGTAGCTCAATTGAAGGACGCGCGGGCCGAGCACGACCTCTCGCCGCTCGTCATCCACGGGAATTACCTGACGAACATGGCCGCCGCCGATACGGGCGTTCGCAACAAATCGATCGAGGCCTTCCGCGACGAAGTTCGGCGCGCGTTGATGATCGGCGCGGACTACCTCGTGATCCATCCGGGCAGCTATCGCGGTGAGACTCTCGACAAAGCGATGAACGTGCTGGCCTCGTCTGTCGCCCGGGCCGTCAAAGGCCTGCCCTCGAACGGATCGGGCTGGAACGGGTTACAGCTTCTGCTCGAGAACACTGCCGGTGGAGGCCAAACCATGGGCCGGGACTTCACCGAACTAGCCGAGTTGAGCGGGCGCATTCAGAAGAAGGCAGCCATCCCGATCGGCTTTTGCATCGACACCGCGCACTGCTTCGAAGCCGGCTACGACCTCTCGACCGCCGCGGGACTCAAGAAGACCACCGAATTAATCGAGCAAACCATCGGCCTCGATAGCGTGAAGGTCATCCACGCCAACGACTCGCGGACGCCTCTGGGCTCTCACGCCGACCGCCACGAGCACATCGGCGAAGGCGAGATCGGGAGTGACGCTTTCCGACGCATCCTGAACCACCCGAAGTGGCGCACCAAGCCGTTCATTCTCGAGACGCCGGCCGACGAACTCGGCACTCATCACAAGAACGTGCAAGCGCTCAAGTCGCTATCGAAACGGCGGCGCGTCCGGCACTAGACCCGCCGCGCGTGGTCCCTAGAGCTGTCCCCGTTACGTGCCCCCATGCCAGCACCGATGCCCACGCCGATGGAAGAGAAGCAATACAACCCTAAAGAGATCGAAGCCCGTTGGCAACACCAGTGGGAAGAGGACGACCTGTTCCGTACCGACCTCGACGAGTCGCGCCCGAAGTACTACGTGCTCGAAATGCTGCCCTACCCCAGCGGCACGCTTCACATGGGGCACATGCGGAACTACTCCATCGGCGACGCGCTGGCCCGCTATAAGTGCATGCGCGGCTTCCGTGTGCTGCATCCGATGGGCTGGGATTCCTTTGGTCTGCCGGCCGAGAACGCTGCGATCAAGAATAATCGGGATCCCGGCGAGTGGACGCGCGAGAACAGCGCCACGATGAAAGACCAGCTCCGGCGTTTCGGTTTCAGCTACGACTGGTCGACTGAAATCTCGAGCTGTGAGCCCCGCTACTACCGCTGGAACCAGTGGTTCTTCCTCAAGATGTACGAGCGCGGCTTGGCGTATCGCAAGAAAGCGCAACTCAACTGGTGCCCCAAATGCAACACCGTCCTCGCCAATGAACAGGTGGTCGACGGCTGCTGCTGGCGTCATGAGGAGACCGCGGTCGAGCAGCGAACGCTCGACCAGTGGTTCTTGCGCATCACCGACTACGCCGACGAACTTCTCGACCACCACGCCGAACTCGAGGGGGGCTGGCCCGAGCGCGTCCTTACGATGCAGAAGAACTGGATCGGCAAGTCCGTCGGCACGGAGGTCGATTTCCAGCTCGAAGATTCCGACGAGAAGGTCACGGTCTTCACCACCCGCATCGACACGATCTATGGGGCGACGTGCCTGATCGTGGCTCCGCAGCATCCCTGGGTGGCCAAGTTCGGACTCGAGGAGCGGGCGCAGCCGCTGATCGAATCGGCTGCACGCAAAGACCCGGCGGACGTCGAGAAAGAAGGTGTCGCAACGGGCCGCCACGTGATCAACCCTTACAACGAAGAGCGCGTACCGATCTGGATCGGCAACTTCGTGCTGATGGAGTACGGCACCGGCGCGATCATGGCCGTCCCGGCGCACGACCAGCGAGATTTCGAGTTTTGCCGGAAGTACGGCATCGCGGTGCGGCCGGTCATTCGTCCCACCGACGGCGCACTCGGTGACGGCGAGACGATGACCGAGGCCTACGCCACCTATGGAGTCTCGGAGAACTCCGGGCCCTTCAGCGGGTTGCCCAGCGCCGAGGCCATCGCCAAGATGAACGGTCACGCCGTCGAACACGGTTTCGGCAAGGCGGCGGCCACGTATCGGTTGAAGGATTGGGGAATCTCGCGCCAGCGCTACTGGGGCACGCCGATCCCCATGATCCACTGCCAGAAATGCGGCGTCGTCCCTGTGCCGGAAGATCAGTTGCCGGTGGTGCTGCCGGCGAACGTGAAGCTCACCGGCACCGGCGAGTCGCCGCTCAAGTCTGTGCCGGAGTTTTTGAACGTAGATTGCCCTAAGTGCAACGGCCCGGCCGAGCGCGAGTGCGACACGATGGACACGTTCATCGATTCGTCGTGGTACTTCTACCGCTACTGCGATCCGAAGAACGATCAGGCGCCCTATGCGCCGGAGAAGGTCAAGGCCTGGTTCCCGATCGATCAGTACATTGGCGGCGTCGAGCACGCCGTGCTGCACCTGATCTACAGCAGGTTCTTCACGAAGATGATGCGCGACCTGGGGCTGATCGACTGGAATGAACCCGCCAAGCGCCTGTTCACTCAGGGGATGGTGATTCGCGACGGTGCCAAGATGTCGAAGAGCAAGGGCAACGTTGTGAGCGCCGACGATTTCCTCAGGAAGTACGGCGCGGATGTCGCGCGGGTCTTCTCGCTGTTCGCCGCCCCACCGGAGAAGGACCTCGATTGGCAGGACGCCGGTGTTGACGGCATGAATCGATTTCTCACGCGGCTCTACCGGCTTGTGGCCCGCAATGCCGCCGGCAGCACGGACGCCGAAGCGACGGCCGAACCAGCCAACGACGCCGACCGCGCCGTCTTGCGCAAGCTCCATCAGACGATCGAGAAGATCACGAGCGACTTCGAGACGCGTTGGCACTTCAATACCTCGCTGGCCGCCGTGATGGAGTTGACGAACGATCTCTACACACACGAAGCGGAAATCTCGCCCGGCGTGTTGCGTGAGGTCATGTCGAAGACGGTCCTAGTGATGGGGCCGTTCGCGCCGCACCTGGCCGAAGAGCTGTGGCGGGAGCTAGGACACGAGGGGCCGGTGTTGCGAGCGGCCTGGCCGGAAGCCGATCCGGAGTTGGCGCGGGACGATCAGGTCTAGGTCGTGGTGCAGGTGAACGGTAAGCTAAGAGCACGCCTAGCGGTGCCGCGGGGCACGGGACGAGACGAGTTGGAGCGCCTGGCGAAGGACGATCCGAAGGCGGCGCCCCATCTCGAGGCGAAAACCATACGCAAGGTCG
>JAKZVK010000895.1:0-6508 GCA_047516085.1 Bryobacterales bacterium | reverse complement strand
TCGCTCACGCCTTCGACCTGGACGGTCCGAGTGCGCGGTTTCTGCAAGACCTTGACCCACTGGAAGGCGCTGAAGACAAGGAGGTCGCGGCGCTCTTGATCGACGCACCGGGCGCGCAAACGTTACGCAACAACGCGGATTTGTTCGTGAAGCGAGGTGCAGCGCCGGCACTCTCCCGCGCCACTGCCGCGATGGCGCTCTTCACATTGAGCAGCTATGCCCCCTCGGGCGGCGCCGGGCATCGTACGTCGCTGCGAGGCGGCGGTCCAATGACAACGTTGATCGTTGCGGACCACTCCAGATGCGGCCACACTCTCTGGGGCCGGCTCTGGCCCAACGTCGAGAGCCGGGAGCAGATCGAAGCGCGCGCTATCGAGGCGACACTGGACAACGATGCCCAAAGGGTCTTTCCCTGGCTCGTTCCCACCCGCACGTCCAACCCGAAAGCTGGCGGCAGACCAACAACCCCCGCTGATGCCCATCCCTTACAGGTCTATTGGAACATGCCTCGGCGCATTCGGCTGCTGTTCGAGGACGCGCAAGGTCGAGGATGCGGTCTCACGGCGGCAGAAGACTCCGTTGTCGTAACGGGTTATCGAACCAGGAACTACGGGGCCAACTACTCGGAGGGATTTGAGCACCCGCTAACGCCGTACTACCGTCAGAAGGCAACAACCATCGCAAAGCTTCCCGTTCACGCCAATCCCGGCGGCATCAGCTATCGGCTGTGGCCAGGGCTTGTCATCCAGAGCAAGGACGGGCTTCGCGAACCCGCGCAAGTTATTCGACATTGGCAGCAATGGCGTGCGCAGAGCGGGAGAGAGTCCAGGGTTGTCGCGTTCGGCTACGACATGGACAACATGAAGGCGCGCGCCTGGCTCGAAGGTGAGATGCCACTGTGGCATCTTGATGGCGAAACACGCGAGGGGCTTGGTGAATTCATCCAAAGGGCGACGGCTGGCGCCAACACCGTCACCCGCTTGGTGACAAGATCTGTGAAATCAGCCCTGTACGACCGTCCCACGGACGCGAGCGGCGACTACGGCTTTATCGCAGAGCGTTTCTATCGCGATACGGAAGGAGTTCTCTACGAGGCGCTCGACGCGGCGATGTCTTCGATCAGGAACAATCCCGACAGCGACGACCCGACGATCGGGGATCGCGAGCGGTGGGCGCCGATCATGGCGAAGGCGGCACTGCGATTGTTCGAAGAGTATGCTCCAACCGAAGGACTGGAAGACCGAGACATGCACCGCCACGTCAAGGCGCTGTTTTTCCTGACGCTCGCACTTGGCGGGCGCGGAAAGATGGGTAAGTCCCTGTTTGATGGTGATCTTGGTATCGCCTCACTCGAAACCACGCAGTCGCGACAAGGCTCGCAGGAGACAGTATGACGGACGCGACCCGGCAACGTGGCCCTTCGATCGCCTATGAGTGGTGGCGCAAGCTGAATCCGCTTGAGGCTCAGCAGTCCGGGGCCCAGCGCGCGGCGCTCGCTCGCATGCGACGGGCTGCCACACTGATCGAAGTGATGCAGGAGCCGGAGGCGATGCGGCTCATCGCCCGGTTGCCTCGAAATCTCGAACGGGCCGCCGCGCTCGCCGGCGTGCTCGCGTTCGTGCGTCACACCGACGAACGGAGAGTGGCCCGCGCCGTCGGCCGCGCCTCCTTCGACGATGACCAATCTGCCCTCATGTCCGCGGGCCGGTTCCGGCGCCTGCTTCAGATGCAGCCGAACGAACTCATAGACGCCATGCGCCGGCTCGTTCGCATGACCAAGGGAACGGCCAACGTCCGTGATCTGTCTGCCGCCATCCTCTACTGGGGCGACCGCGTGAAGAAGGACTGGATCTTCGACTACTACGGTGTTGCCGGCAGTATTCGTTCAGAGGCGGGCGTGGCAGAAGCGCTTGCAAACGCGACTGAAAGAACAGGGACTCAATAATGGCTGATTTTTTGCAACTCCACCTGCTTACCGCCTACGGCGCGTCCAACCTCAACCGGGACGACACCGGCCGTCCCAAGAGCATCGTCTTCGGCGACGTGGCGCGCCTGCGCGTGTCGTCGCAGAGCTTGAAACGCAGTTGGCGAACATCCGCGGTCTTCGCCGAGAAGCTGGACGGCCACCTTGCGGACCGAACGCAGCGTCTTGGCAAGGAACTCTTCGATCGCCTGCGCGAGGGCGGTATGGAGGACGACCAAGCTCTCCAGACGGCCCGCAACATCGCGGGCGTGTTCGGCAAGATAAAGCCGGAAAAGGACAAGAACCCCGTCTTCATCGAGCAACTCGCCTTTGTCTCCCCCGAGGAGCGGGCAAAAGCCTTCGCCTTGGTCGACAAGGCGCTTGGCGGCGAGAACATCGATAAATTGAAGGCGGATGGCCTGCTCCACAAGGCGGACACGGCGGCAGACATCGCCATGTTCGGGCGCATGCTCGCCGACAATCCCAAATTCAATCGCGAGGCGGCGGTGCAAGTCGCTCACGCCATGACCACGCATCGCGCCATCGCGGAGGACGATTACTACACCGCCGTTGACGATCTGAAGTCCCGCGACGAGCCTGACAACGCCGGGGCTGGGTTTGTCGGCGTCCAGGAGTTCGGCGCCGGCGTCTTCTATCTCTACATCTGCGTCGACCGGGAGTTGCTGCTCCGTAATCTCGACAACACGCCCTCGATACGAGACGCCAGTCTGGCCGCCCTCGTCGAGGCCGCGGCGACTGTTGCGCCCGGAGGCAAGCAGGCGAGCTTCGCGAGCCGCGCGCGCGCCATCTATGCGCTTGCCGAGAAAGGGTCGGCTCAGCCGCGCAGCCTTGCCGCCGCTTTCCTCACGCCGGTCACGGGTGTCAACCAGGGAGAGCAATCTATCACGGCGTTGGAGGACTTTCGAGACCGGCTCGATGCCGCCTACGGTCCCTGCTCGGATGGCCGGTACACGATGAATGTCGAGAAAAGAGAGGGGACGTTGAAGGACTTGGTCGCCTTCGCGGTGAGCTGAGCCAATGCGCTTCCTGCTTTTCACCCTCTACGCCCCGATGGGCTCGTTCGGCGAGATCGCCGTCGGCGAACGGCGCATGAGCTGGGCGCGGCCAGGGCGTTCCGCCATACTCGGGCTGGTCGCCGCCGCCCAGGGAGTCGAGCGCACGGATGAGACTGCCCATCAACGACTGGAAGCCGGCCTCTACTACGCCGTCAGAACGGACGCGCCGGGCCGGCCGCTCCTTGACTATCACACCGCCCAGACCCCAAAGGCCCGCAAGGGCCGAACGTTCGCGACCCGGCAAGAGGAGTTGAAATCGGACGATCTCAATACCGTGCTTTCCGCCCGGGAGTGGCGCGCGGACGCATGCTTCACCGTTGCCTTGTGGCCACGCCCAGGCGAGACCGTCGACCTCGACAAGATCGCCGGCGACTTACGGCACCCGCGTTTCGTACTCTATGTTGGGCGCAAGTCGGCGCCGCTCGGCCTGCCGCTCAACCCAGCAATTATTGAAGCCGACACGTTCATGGCTTCCTTTGCGGCCCGGCAGCCGAATCCCGAAGAACAACGCCTTCTGCAACGCGTTCTCATCGTCGGCGCGGCGCGTGGTGCGATCGCGTTCGATCACGACGCGCCGGAGGCGCCGGCCAACACCCGCGTCGAACGCCGGCGCGATACGGTGGCCAGCCGAACACGCTGGCAGTTCGCGGATCGGCTGGAACGGATCGTCTCAGCGGAAGGCGGCGAGGCATGACACCGCCGGTGTATCTCTCCCGCGCCCGCCTCAAGCGCGACGCTTCGGTGAACGCGCTTGCGCCCCTGTTACTGGGGAAGATAGGGAGAGGCGGCCCAACCCAACAATCGGGGCATCACCTTGTCTGGTCTCTCTTCGCTGATGGTCCTGATCGACGGCGTGACTTTCTCTGGCGCGAGATGGATACCGGCGTGTTTCTTGTCCTTTCCTCACGTCAACCGGAAGATCGACACGGGCTGTTCGAGATCGCAGAGCCACAGTTGTTCACGCCCGCGCTCGAATCCGGAGATCGACTGGGATTTTCGCTGCGGGCCAATCCTGTAATCCGTCGTCGCGACCCCTCGCGTCGCCATTCCGTCAAGCACGATGTCGTGATGGACGCATTGCGGCCGCGCCCCAAGGGAGATCGTAGCGACCATCGTCGCGCCGCGGTACACGAGCAAGGCCTCGCATGGCTCGAACGACAGGGCGAAAGTGCAGGTTTTACGTTCGACCCGCAATGCGTGCGAGTCGACGGCTACGAGCAACTGCGCGTGTCACGTAAGGGATCGGCGGCGCTGTCGTTTTCGACACTGGATTTCGAGGGACTGTTGACCGTGAGCGACCCTGGCGCTTTCCTGCCGGGTATCATACGCGGCTTCGGTGCCGCTAAGGCGTACGGCTGCGGCCTCATGCTCATTCGCCGGGCGTGATGCCACGACACATCGGGTCACCTCAAGATGGGGACGGTTCGAGCCGTACCAACACCTCGTCAGGGAAGTTCGCCACTTGCTGCCGCACGCTGCGACTTCGAGAGGCACCCGTGAACGCCGTGACGCATCGTAACTACGCCAATCGGGAGAGCGACGGTGTTCCTGGCGGTATTCGACAACCGGATTGACGTGATCAGTCCGGGTGCACTCCCATCCACATGACGGTCGACCAAGTCCGCACCAGCGCCAATCCGCAAGCAAAAAGCCACTCCATTGGGCATTTCATGGCGGCGATGGGTTTCATGGAAAGGCACGGCAGAGGCGGGGCTGCTGGTGTTCAACAGAACGGAGCCAGAGCGGACGCACTGATGAACGCAACAGGTTCGTGCGTGTGACGTGTCGTCTCGATGACAATCTCACCTGACGGTAGCACAACGTCGGGAACGCGTTGCCGCTTCAACTGAGGAGTGGAACCGATGTCAATGATGCCGGGTATTGCACCGCCTCATCCGATTCCGATCAAGGATCGCGCCTCGATCCTGTTTATCGAGAAGGGCCGCCTTGACGTGCTTGATGGCGCGTTCGTTGTGGTCGACAAGAACGGCGTGCGCACGCACATCCCGGTGGGAGGCATCGCGTGTCTGATGCTGGAACCCGGTACCCGCGTGTCCCACGCCGCAGTCGCATTGGCCGCACGGGTGGGGTGCCTGCTCGTGTGGGTTGGCGAGGCCGGCGTCCGCCCGTACTCGGCTGGCCAACCCGGCGGTGCACGCGCCGACCGCTTGCTCCACCAGGCGCGCTTGGCTCTGGACCGGGATGCACGGCTCAAGGTCGTTCGCAAGATGTACGACATGCGATTCGGCGAACCCGCGCCGCAACGACGCTCGGTCGATCAGTTGCGCGGTATCGAAGGCGCACGGGTGAAGCGCCTCTACCAGGTACTCGCCCAGCAGCATGGCGTGACCTGGAAACGGCGGAAGTACGACCCCGAGAATTGGCAGGCCGCAGATCTGCCGAATCGTTGTCTCAGCCAGGCGACCGCGTGCCTCTACGGGCTGGCCGAAGCCGCCATTCTGGCTGCGGGTTACGCACCAGCCGTCGGCTTTCTACATACGGGCAAGCCTCTGTCCTTCGTCTACGACGTGGCGGACATCTACAAGTTTGAGACCGTGGTCCCGATAGCATTTCGAGTGGCGGGACAGGCGCAACGGGGAAAGCAATCGGCCGCTGGTGACCCCGTCGGGGAGGTCAGGAGAGGTTGTCGAGACAGCTTCCGCAAGACCGGGGTGCTGCACAAGCTTATTCCGGGCATCGAGGAGATGTTGGCAGCAGGCGGGTTCGAGCCTTCTCGGTCGCCGGAGGAAGCGCAGCCAGTCGCCATTTCAGAGGAGCCAAGTGGTGATGTTGGTCATCGTGGTTAACAACGCACCCCCGAGGCTGCGCGGGCGTTTGGCGGTGTGGTTGTTGGAGATCAGGGCTGGGGTCTACATCGGAAACTACTCGCGCCGAACACGCGAGATGATCTGGGAACAGCTGAAGGAGGAAATAGAAGAAGGCGATGCCATTATCGCCTGGGCCGTACCGACCGACGCGGGCTATGACTTTGATACGTGCGGTATCAATCGGCGCATTCCCGTGGACTTGGACGGAATCAAGCTCGTGCGATTCTTGCCGCAACCGCCCAACGGTGGGCAAGCTGAAGTCTAGGCGCAACCCTCCGAGATCGAGCCATTGCTTCCTCGCCGGAATCGGGCGATCGCAGTTGGTACGGTCTTAGGTGAGCAGCAACAGCGAACCGGTTTAGGTTCAGCCTTTGGTCGAAATCTATATGTGTTCCCCGCGCTTTTGAATCAATATCTTGTGGGAACAGTGTTCCCCGCGCGGGCGGGGATGGCGGGCGGGGATGAACCGGCGTTGCCCGCGTTGGACTTGTAGCCGTAGGCGTGTTCCCCGCGCGGGCGGGGATGAACCGACCGAGGGCTCGAGTTCGATCCGACAGCGGATGTTTGACCAGCGCGGCGAGACGCTCCCTGACCGTCGGCAGGCGGCAGCAGAGCCGCAGCGACGGAGGCGACATCGATCG
>JAKZVK010000894.1:0-3558 GCA_047516085.1 Bryobacterales bacterium | reverse complement strand
CGAGACCGTCGCCGGGTCATGATCGTGCCAAGGCCAGGGCCGCTTCCGCGTCCTGCCTGAGCATGGTTGGTTTTGTCCGGCGCTCTTGCCACTGTCATCGCCCTGCGCCGGAACTGTTTCTGCCAGAGGGCATACGCGTGACCAAGCCATCGTTGCGAGACGGTGCCACCCGGACGAGCCCGCGTCAGCTGATCTGGCATACGCGCCCGGGTCCGCTGACATTGAGCGTTCAGGACTTCCCGCACGGCGTCACGGCGCCATATGATCGCGGAAACGAGAACGGCTCGTACCGACGACGATCCTGCTCATCGCAAGCCGATACCACATCGGCTACCATGGCTGTAGGCGGCAAGCACCGACGCTTCGCACCGAAGAGGACCGTTTCGCCTTCGCGGTGATCTTGTCTGCGCTGTTGGGGCATTCGGACTCGCCGAAAGTGTTGGTGGTCGCTGGGCGACTGGCCGACCCGTATGATTGTCGCCAGGCATGGGAGGCAGAGAGAAACGCTCTTCGCCGATCTGCCCGACCTGGAGCCGCGCCGGAGTCGGATGCGTATGGGAGCTGACCGAGAGGGGTGAGGGCGGTGCAAGATAAGATCCCGAAAAGCGTCGCTAGCCGAGGTCTCTGGAAGGGGCTGCACCCCGGCATGGGCATAGCGTCCAAGGGCATGATTGCGGCATTCGTCGTGTTCACGGCCCTCTTCGTCGACTTCGCCAACAGCATCTATTCGGCGGTTCGCGAATGGATCGAGCATGCGCTCAATTGGTACTACATGAGCGCGCTCGTCGTGATGCTCTTCGCGTGCTTCTATCTGATGTTCAGCCGCTTTGGACGCATCAAGCTGGGCGACGACGACAGTAAACCGGAGTTCAGCACCTTTTCCTGGTTCGCGATGCTGTTCTCGGCCGGCGTCGGCATCGGGCTGCTGTTCTTCAGCATCGCCGAACCGTTGTTCTATTTCGACAACACCATGCCCTGGGGTTATCCGAACAATCCGTTCGCGGACCAGGCTGGTGTCAACGAGATGAACGAGGCCCGCGCGGTTCTCGCCATGCGTGTCACCTACTTCCACTGGGGATTCCACGGCTGGGCGGTCTACGTGATGGTCGGCCTGTGCCTGGCCTATTTCGGGTTCCGCAAGAAGCTGCCGCTGACGCTGCGCTCGGCGCTCTACCCGATCATCGGCGACAAGATCTACGGTCCCGTCGGCCATGCGGTCGACCTGCTTGCCGTATTCGGGACCGTGTTCGGCGTCGCAACCTCCCTTGGCCTGGGCGTGAGCCAGATGGCGACCGGGCTCAACCATCTCTTCGGGATCGACCCCGGCGTGATCACGCAGGTCGTGCTGATCGTGATCATCTCGATCGTTGCAACATTGTCGGCGGTGTCCGGGGTCGGCAAGGGAATCCGCATCATCTCGGAATGGAATATCTGGCTCAGCATCGTGCTGGTTGCCTTCTTCCTGTTCGGCGGCCCGACGAAGTGGCTCCTGGGCTTCTTCGTCACTTCTGTGGGCGATTACCTTTGGAACTTCATTCCCATGGGCTTCCAGATCTTCAATTCCGAAGGTGCATCAGCTTGGCAGGGCGGGTGGACGATCTTCTACTGGGGCTGGTGGATCTCCTGGGCTCCCTTCGTCGGCATGTTCATCGCCAGAATCAGCCGCGGGCGCACGATCCGAGAGTTCATGGTCGGCGTGATGTTCGTGCCCACCACCATAGCGTTCCTGTGGCTGTGCATCTTCGGCGGCACCGCCATCTACGCCGAGTTGCACGCGACCGGTGGCGTCGGCACCGCCGGTGTCGCCCAACTGGTCCGGGATTGGAACCTGCCTGCCGCGCTCTATGGCACCATCGACCTGGTGACGGACATTTCTTGGCTGAACTGGATCATGGCCGCCCTGGCGACCTTCCTGCTGGCGACGTGGTTCATTACCTCCTCGGATTCGGGAACGCTCGTCATCACCACCATGCTCAGCATGGGCAGTGACAACCCACCGAAGAAGTTCCGCATCGTCTGGGGTCTGGGAGAAGGGTTCGTTGCGGCAGTGCTTCTGCTCGCGGGCGGCCTGAAGGCGCTTCAGACCGCCTCCATCGCCGCGGCCCTGCCGGTCAGCGTTATCCTGCTCATGATGACCTACGGCATCATCAAGTCTCTGCATGAAGACCCGAGCGCCGTGCCCATGCCGAGCGATGGCAAGGCACCGGACGGCACCAGTTTGAAGGGTGACCTTCAAAGCTGAGTCTCGCTGCCGTGCGATTACTCAAGGCTCGAACAAGAGGGGGAGCGGTGATGGCATCTTGTCGGGGGATGGGGGCCCTTGCCCTGTCGATTGCATTGTCGGTATCGGTCCCCGCGTTTGCCGAGGACGAGCCGGCGGAGGACCGGGTCGTTGCACCGACGAAGGAGCTGACCATCGTTTCTTGGGGCGGCAGCTACACCAGGAGCCAGATGCTGGCATACGTAAAGCCCTACCGCCTCCTGAGCGGCGAATGGGTGTCGATGGAAACCTACAACGGCGGCCTGCAGCAGATACGCGAGCAGGTCGAGACCGAAAACGTGATCTGGGACGTGGTGGATTTTGAACTCTCGGACCTGATCCGGGGCTGCCGCGAAGGCCTGCTCGAGACGATCGACCACGGCACCCTGCCGCCGGGTGGCGACGGCGCGCTCGCCGCGGACGATTTCATCCCCGGCGCATTCACCCCATGCGGGGTCGGGCAGACCGTGTGGTCGACAGTTGTAGCCTATGACAAGGAAACAGTGGGCGAGAGTGCTCCCTCAAGCCTTGCCGACTTCTTCGACGTGGACGAGTTCCCCGGCAAACGCGGGCTGCGGCGCGACCCACGAGTCATCCTCGAATGGGCCTTGATCTCCGACGGCGTAGCGCCGGAGGACGTCTACGCCATGCTCGAAACCGATGACGGGCTCGATCGGGCGTTCTCGGTCATGGACGGGATCAAGAACCACATCGAGTGGTGGGAGGCGGGCGCGGACCCGATACACTTGCTCGATTCCGACGAGGTCGTCATGACCTCGGCGTGGAACGGGCGCATGTACCGCCCGATCATGGAAGACGGCAAGCCCTACGCCATCATATGGGACGGCCAGATTTGGGATATCGATTCCTGGGGTATCGTCAAGGGCAGCGACAACCTGCACAAGGCCATGGACTTCATTCGCTTTGCGACGGGCACCGGGCCCCTGGCTGAGCAGACGAAATACATCTCCTACGGCCCGGCGCGACTGTCCTCGATGGCGCTGGTCGCCGAGGAAACCAAGCCGCACCTGCCTACCGCGCCCGAGAACCTCGCCCATGCCTTGCAGACGGACGCTGCGTGGTGGGCCACGCACCATGTCGCTCTGACCGAGGCGTTCGAAGAGTGGCTGGCGAGTGGCGGACGCGGCCTCGCGGGCTCGGCCCGCTGACCCTCGCCCGGCTCATGGACGAGGCCGAGCCCGACGTGCTCGCCTTCATGACCCTTCATTCGGACCACAGGACCAATATCCACTCCTTTAATCTGTTGATCGGCGCGCCGATTCGACGCCGATCGGCAC
>JAKZVK010000893.1:0-6282 GCA_047516085.1 Bryobacterales bacterium | reverse complement strand
ATCAAACGCTCGCCGAAACGTCGGAAGCTGACGATAACAGTCGAACGGGACCGGAGCGTCGTCGTTCATGCACCCGAGTCCACGTCCGAAGAGACGATCCGGGAAGTTGTTGAGTCGAAACGTCAGTGGATTTATGAGAAGACGACGCATTCCCAGAAGTACGAAGAACGGCCTCATCCGCCTGGTAAGGAGCTGGTAAGCGGTGAATCCGCACTCTATCTTGGCCGTGAGTACCAAATTGAAGTCATCCCGACCGACTCGACGGAGATACGCTTCGGGCAGCGTTTCTTGATCCCGGCTTCCCTGGCGGGCGAGCGAAGAAGTGTGCTTCGCAACTGGTACGTCAACCGTGCGAAAGAGAGGATTCTTCCAGAAGTAAAATCCATTGCGGCTATGCTCGGGGTGGAGTTTGCCAGCGCGAAGATTGTGGACAATCGTTTCCGCTGGGGTTCATGCACTGTCAAGAACAACGTGAACCTGAACTGGCGATTGATCAAAGCGCCCATGTTCGTGGTCGATTACGTCATCGTGCACGAACTCGCCCATCTGCTCGAAGCAAATCATACCCCCCGATTCTGGAATGTCGTTCGGACGCATGCGCCAAGGATGGAAAAGGCGCGAAGCTGGCTGAGGGATAACGGCCAAATCCTCGAACAGGATATCTGATGATTGGGCTCGGACTCGCTCTCGCGAGCAGCAGGCTCCCGACCCCTCCGCCCTCTGGATGCCGTATCACGTCCGGCATCCAGGAGCCCCCTGCATGGCGAGAGACTATCGAGAACCGGTCTAGCCTGGACGCTACAGCAGCGACATACCCTCAAGCCGTGCGGCCTTCTGATCGAAGGTGTACAGCGGCTGGGCTCCGGACCGTTCGGCCGCCGCCAGGATCATCAGGTCGGAAAATCCAGCGCCACCCGCTCGATACCGGAACGCCGCACGGGCTACATCGTTGGCCTCCTCAACCACGAGCCCCTCGGTTGCCACGAGTTCTTCCAATATCGTCGCAATCCGGTCACGGGAAAAGCCATAGGCCCGTTCCAGCACCCAGGCGAGTTCGACCGTCACCTCACGGCATACGTAGCCGGGACGTTCGGCCGTAAGCGACTCCAGGAGTGCGCGGGCGGCGTCTGCCTGCTGCACATCGTCGCGGACCAGATAGCGCACGAGGACGTTGGTGTCGAGTGCGATCATCCCTCGCATGCCCCGTCGGCTACGGCCTGCTCCATTTTCTCCAACGTGACGGCGGGACCGTTATGCTGGAGCGCGCCGAACAGCCGACTGATGGGACGCACGGGCAAAATGCGCACCTCGCCGTCGGAAATGACGTAGCGCACCCGGTCCCCGGCTTGCAGGCCAAGTGACTCCCGAACAGGCTTGGGCAGTGTCGTTTGCCCCTTCTTCGTGACGGAGGATTCAATCATACTGTGCTCCTAATACCTTTCAATATATTGGTTTGCCTTACCATAATCAATAAAGAAAGGATTATTGACTATATGTCATACCTTCATGAACCTTCATAAGCCAGTTCTCTTTCCTCTCAGTCGCTCCCCGGCCCCTTTCTGGCGTGGGCATGGCCCATCATCTCCCCTGTGAGGGCTCCTCATTCTATCCCCATGCCCCACCACTTGCCGCGCACCCGGCGGTAATTGACCTCCGGGTCGTAGGGCGTGACCGGCAGCGCCAGAGCCCGCGCGGTCAGCGAGCAGGTCGGACCACAGGGGTCCGGCCGATCACCAGACAGCCGCCGTGGCCGTGAGAGCGGAGCCCGTTGTGGGTGCCGGCGGCATCGCCCCCGTGCGATGCCGAGCGGACTCCAACGGCTCCTGGCGACCGTTCCGTCTTCGTGCGGCATCCACGACCGGGACCTCGTCGTGGTTCGGCGGCGGCAGCTGGCGGAGAGCGGGGACATCGTCGTAGCGCTGCTGGGCGAGGAGGCAACCGTGAAGCGTCTCTACATTGGAGACGACACAATCGAGTTGAGACCGGAAAACACCCGCCACCGACCGATCACGGTCGGACCTGAAGATGAGCTGAGGATTCTGGGCAAGGTGGTGGCGACGCACCACAAATAGCCCCGTACGACGGACGGAGAAAGAAGAACAATGACCCAATTCACGGTGGACTCCCTCGAGCAAGCAGGTACCGCGACTGCCCAGGAGTTCTGGGAGGACGATCTTGAGACGGCGCTTGAACCCATCCTCGCGCGGCTCCGCCCTCGAGCCACCCTCCGTAACGAGATGTAGGGCCGATGGCGCTTGGGACGCTACCGAGCGATACTTACAGGTGTTGTTATAGGTACGGTTTTCCGTTAATGTGCATGTGTTGAGGGCGACAGTACCATCGGTGGCGGTCGCTCTCAGACACCGCACCAAGCCGCACGCCGTGGGGGATCACCACCGGGCTCCATGCCTGAGTGCGGCCCGGGTATGGCTTCATGCCTGGCTCGGCCAGTTCATGCATCGACCACGGAACAAGCGGGTCTCCCCGACCGAGCGGCCGAGAAAGTCCAATGGAGGAAGAGTGAACTCATGCAAAAAATTAAAGTGGCAATTGCCGGCATCGGCAACTGCGCCAGCGCCTTGGTCCAGGGGCTCGAGTATTACAGAGGCCGTAGCACCAGCAAGTTCGCCGGTCTCATGCATCCAAGAATCGGTGGCTGGAGCGTTAGCGACATCGAAGTGGTTGCTGCCTTTGATATCGACCACCGCAAGGTCGGCCGGCCGCTGGAGGAAGCTGTTTTTGCCAAGCCCAACTGCACCACGGTATTCCAAAACGTGCTACCCGCCTCGGGGGTCACGGTGCAGATGGGGCCGATTCTCGACGGCGTGGCGCCACACATGGCGGACTATGCTGATGATGAGGCCTTCAGGCCAGCCGACGCCGAGCCGGTCGATGTCGTCCAGGTGGTCCGGGAAGCGCAGGCCGAGATCCTGATCTGCTACCTGCCGGTGGGCTCGGAGGAGGCGGTGCACCACTACGCCCAGGTGTGCCTCGATGCCGGGTTGGCGATGGTCAACTGTGTGCCCGTATTCATCGCATCCGATCCCGGCTGGGCACGGAAGTTTCACGAGGCGGGCTTGCCCATCCTCGGCGACGACATCAAGAGTCAGGTCGGTGCCACCATCGTGCACCGAGTGCTCGCACGTTTGTTCGGGGATCGGGGCGTGCGCCTGGATCGGACCTATCAGCTCAACACCGGCGGCAACACGGACTTCCTCAACATGCTGGCACTCGACCGTCTGAAGTCCAAGAAACTCTCCAAAACAGAGTCCGTCCAGTCGCAACTCGACGAGCGGTTGGCCAATGCGGACATCCATATCGGGCCCTCCGACTACGTGGCGTGGCAGAACGACAACAAGGTGTGTTTCATCCGCATGGAGGGACGCGGCTTCGGCGATGTGCCGATGGAGGTCGAGTTGCGGCTCTCGGTCGAAGATTCACCGAACAGTGCCGGCGTGGTCATCGATGCGGTGCGCTGCGCAAAACTCGGACTGGTGCGGGGCATGCGTGGCCCGCTGGTGGCGGCAAGCGCCTACTACATGAAGAGCCCGAGTAAACAGATGCGCGATTCCGTTGCCCGTGAGCTGACCGATGCATTTATCGAGGGGATGGATGGGGCCGTCAGCGGGCTTGAGTGAGTCGGTGAAGCAGGTGCTCTTGACTCATAACCCTACCGTTCCGCAGTTAGCGAGGCGCGCGCGCGGCAACACGGGCTCAGGCCGCGGCTCGGCACCAGCCTTCGAACGCCCGTGGACGCAGCGACTGATTGCGCTCCACCGCGTGGTACGCCGCGCGGTATTGAAAACTGGCCGGGAAGGCGCTGGGATCACCAACGCAAAAGGTGACGCGGTCAAGGTATTCGACCTCGCTGCTAACGATGCCGCGCTCGAGTTTCTAGCGCGGCTCTCTGTGCCGCTCAGGGTTGAATCCGAAGAGGCAGAGCCGTTCGAATTCGGCGTCGGGACGCCTCGTCACCGACTGGTCCTCGATCCCGTGGATGGGTCGGACAACTGGGCTCGGGGCCTTCCGCTCTCTGCCTTGGCTTGCGCGGTGATGCCCATCAATGCACCGTTGCATCCCGAGTCCGTGGAATCGGCGATGGTCGGTCCGCTCGATAAGCTGGTCCCCCTGGTGGCGGAGCAGGGTGCGGGAGCTTGGCGCGGTGCCGCACGGCTCGCAACCTCGGGGGTTCGTTGCATCGCGGACGCGGTGATTTCGGTGGAGCTAAACCACTTCGCACCTTCGCGTAACCTCGCACGAATGATGGCCGACGCGAGGGGGGTTCGCAGTTACGGCTGCGCATCGCGGGCCGTGTCCTTGGTTGCCGCTGGCGCGGTGGACGCGCATGTCGATGTGCGCGAAAGACTGACCCCTGAGAGCTATCTCGCCGCTGCACGCCTGTTGATCGAGGCCGGAGGGTGCGTGGTGGGGCTCGATGGGGCGCCACTCTCGGTGGCGCATGGATTGACCGATGGCATCGCCTTGGTCGCGGCATCGAACCGGGCGCTCTCTGCTCAAATCGTGGATCGATTGAGCGGTGATGCGCATTAGGCAGACGGCGGCCCCGAAGGTCGCGGTTATTCTCGCCGCGGGCGAAGGTGCTCGGCTTTACCCGAGCACGAAAACGCCGAAGCCCTTGACGAAGGTGCTCGGGTTGACGCTCGCCGAGCGGGTCATCTGTGCGCTGCGCGAGGCCACGAACATCCGGCGTTTCATCATCACCCTTGGCTTTGAAGCCGAGACGGTGAGGGCACATTTCACCGACATCGCCCGGCGTCGGGGGGTCGAGGTCGAGTTTGCTGAAGCCATGGACTGGCGACAGGGTAACGGCGCGAGCGCACTCTCTGCAAAGGGCCGCACCGGCGATGCGCCCTTTTTCCTGGTCATGAGCGACCATCTTTTCGATGAGAAAATTCCCCAGGCGCTGGTGCGCGACCCACCCGCGCCCGGGGAGCTCTGCCTCGCCGTAGACCGTGACAAGGGCGGTATCTTCGATGTCGACGACGTCACCCGGGTGCAGATCAGCAGCGAGCGCATTGAGGCAATCGGGAAGCACCTCGAAGTGTGGCAGGCGGGTGACACCGGCGTCATGCTTTGCACCTCGGGGCTGTTCGAAGGGCTCGAGCAGGCGGCAGCGAAGGGTCAGGGCGGATTGTCCGACGGTCTGCGGGCGCTCGCGAAGAAGAGACAGGCGAGAGCCGTCGATGTGACCGGCCAATCGTGGCTCGATATTGACACGCCCGAGGCTTGGCGCGAGGCGGAGCGCCGGCTGCTGCGCGAGCAGGCGGGCAAGACCCGCGACGGTCCGGTCTCGCGTCGCTTCAACCGGCCGGTCTCTCGTTGGCTGACGCGCTACCTGGTGCGCACACCGATGACTCCGAACCAGATCTCCGTGGTTTCCTGGGGCCTGTCTTGCATGGGTGCCGCATTGTTCGCAGTCGGTGGCTACCCGGCGCTTGCGGCCGGTGGGGTGATCGCGCAACTCGCCTCGATCATCGATGGTTGCGACGGCGAGGTCGCGCGGCTCAAACGAATGCAAAGCGATTTTGGCGGTTGGTTCGATGCGATCCTCGACCGCTACGCCGACGCCTTTCTGTTGTTCGGTCTCATGTGGCACGAGCTCGCGCCCAACGGCGTGCACCTGGCGCTGGTAGTGATCGGTTTCGCGGCTATCGTCGGTGCGTACATGAACAGCTACACTGCGGACAAATATGACGGGTGGATGGCGCGGAAGCTCGCGGACGTGCCCTATTTTCGGCTGGGCCGCGATGTCCGGGTGTTCATCATCTTTCTCGGCGCGCTTCTCGACCAGCCGCTGCTCATCCTGATCGTGATCGCGCTGGTGACAAACTTCGAGGTGATCCGGCGGGTTATCCTGTGCGCGCGAGGGGAGGTGGCCTGAAGGCAGCCCCCGCTCGGTCGCGGACCCCTTGGCATCACGGCTCGTGCCAGAGCCCATATTTGTCGGCAGTCGCTTGAGACAGGCGTGACTCGGCCAGTGGTTCGTTCGGGGTGCGTCTGACGCTGCCCAATCAAGGCGGGACGCTCCCGGCCGGTCATCGCTGCCGGGTCGTATTTCCGTTTGAATAATCCATCCGCAGGCCGACTCGGACTGGGCGGCGGAATACGTCCGGAGGGGGGTCAGCTGATCTCGACGAGCTGAAGATCAAACGTCAGGTCCTTGCCGGCAAGTGGATGGTTGGCATCCAGGGTTGCCGTAGAGTCGGATAGGGCGAGGACGGAGACGGCGATTGACTGGCCATTTTTCTGATTGATTTGCAG
>JAKZVK010000892.1:0-6857 GCA_047516085.1 Bryobacterales bacterium | reverse complement strand
GATCCAGTTCTTCCTTGAGCCGATCAAGCGAAAGGTTGGATCGGTGGACACGCGCACGGCGTCGCTGAGATCCTCTTGGTTGGCCTGGCGGCTCTAGACCGACTGTCGCGGCAGGTCGTTCGGGCCTTGGCCTAGCTGCCGGCAGTCGGCCTCGGCGCGGCCGGCTCGACGTAGATAAACCGCGCGATCGGCACCGCCTCGCGGATGCGTGCTTCCATCCGGTTGATCTCGTCGGCCAACTCGGCCGACGTGAGCCGGGGATCAAACTCCGCCTTGATGCCCACCAACAAGTCCTCGGGGCCGATGTGCTGCGTGCGCAGCTCGCGCAGTTGCAGCACCGACTCGATACCGGCCAGCGCCGCCTTGATGCGGCTTTCGGTTTTGACCGACGCCGACTCGCCGATCAGCAGGCTGCGCATCTCGATCGCCAGCACGATCGCGATCAGCACCAGCAGCACGCCGATCGAAATACTGCCCATGGCGTCGAAGCGAGAGTCCCCGGTCACCATCGCCAGGCTCACGCCGGCAAGCGCCAGCACCAGCCCCACCAGCGCCCCGAGGTCCTCGAGCAAGACGGTCGGCAGCTCGGGAAGCTTCGTCCGGCGGACGAAGTCCCACCACGAAGCCTGCCCTTTCACCCGGCGTGCTTCGCGGAAGGCCACGACGAACGAGCCGCCCTCGAGTACGATGCCAAGCAGGAGCACGCCGATCGCCCACTCGGCCCTCTCGATCGCCTGCGGGTGCGCCAGCTTCTCGACCCCTTCGACGATGGAGTACAGCCCGCCCATCGAGAACATCACCAGCGCCACGACGAACGCCCAGAAATAACGCTCGCGCCCATACCCAAAGGGACGAAGCTCGTCCGGCACGCGCCGTGCCGCCACGCCGCCCCAAAGCAGCAACGCCTGGTTGCCCGTATCGGCGACCGAGTGAACGCCCTCGGCGAGCATCGACGCGGCCCCGGTCATCGCAAACGCAACGAACTTGGCGACGGCGATGCCGGCATTCGCGATCATCGCCGCAACGACGGCCTTGCTGTTTCCTGTTGCCATGGTTAGGATTTCAATGGTATCGAACCAGCGGCTGGCGCGGGCCGCGACTAGGTGCCGAATTGTCTAAACGAACCCGGGAGGCGCGGGTTCAAGATGTAGGGGCATGCCGTGCCCGCCCGCCGCAACACTCCGACGCCTCCGCCTGTATGACCACCGATACCAAGAGCGCGGAAACCGAGCCGTGACCGTAAGGGAGCGGTCCGTCACGAACTCCCGCACCTTATCGGAAGGTTTTGGAAGCGAGACGGCGTTCGGCATTCAAGTATCGCCAGCGTGGACTACAAGTGACTTACAAAGCTATTCATCGAGAGCGAATTGACTGGGTCTTGCGACTGAGGCTTGTAGGGAAGGAACGCTCGTCAGAGAGGGCTCTACAGGCCCTCCGAGTGGCCTCAGGGTTCGTGCCGGACCACTCCCTTACGGTCATGGCTCGGTTGGGTCAACGATCGGTTGTTTCCTATTTCGCCGATACCGGCTTGGTGAACAGCGGCATCTGATCGCGGGTAGGCTCTACGCGCTTGCGCGGCGGCTTGCGGATGGGGCTGCCGATGACGCCCAGCACCTTCAGGTCGTCGAGCGCCGCACGGGGGACGAAGATCTTGTGGGTGTTGGCGTTGGGGTCGGGCGGCGTCACCATCACGCCACGCTCGTCGAGCTGCAGCAGATTGTTCGGCAGGATCCCCTCGAGAACCTCGCCATCGCGAAAGCCCATGCGGATCCATAGCCCGTCCGACTTGGGACGCGCCTGGAAGACCTTGCGCTGTTTTGCGTCGGGGTCGTCTTCGAATTCGCGCACGAACAAGACGACGCGGATATCCTGATAGGGGATCAGGCGAACCTGAGCGGAGCGGTCGAGGATCTCTGCACCCTCGGGCCGCAGGAAAGATTGGGGTGAAACGTACCCCGCGATGATCCGGCCGTCGAAACAACGGACACAGACCTTCTTTGTGGTCGAACTGGCCAAGTCCAAATCGGCTTCGTGTCTCAAAGCCGTCAGGGGACGCGGGAAACCCCTGCTTGACTGTATGCTATGATGCGCCCCGCTGTGGTGTCAAGCCGTAGAGTGAGATAAGTTATTGATATACCGCGATTTGACGTGAATTCGACGCCACAGGTCGAGGAGTATCTGTTCTACTGCCGCGCCGAAAAGGGTCTGGCCGTCAACACGCTCTCGGCCTACCGGCGCGATCTCGCCAAACTCGCCGCGCTCGCGGCCAAGCAACGCCAAGCACCCCTCGACCTCAGCGCCGACGATCTGCGCGCCTTCGTCGATTCGCTCTATGGCGCCAAGCTGAGCAGCCGTTCGATCGCTCGGCACATCGCCACGCTGCGCAACTTCTACATCTACTTCCTGGCACAGGGCAAGATCCAGATCGACCCGACCGCCGACCTCGCCTCGCCGCGGCAGTGGAAGCAGTTGCCGAAACATCTGACGCTCGACGAAGTCGACCGCCTGCTCGAAGCGCCCGACCCCGCGACGCCGCTCGGACTTCGCGACCGCGCGATGCTGCAGCTTCTCTACGCCACCGGCCTGCGCGTCTCGGAGTTGGTGTCGACCGAGCGCGGCCTTTTGAACACCGATATGGGGTTCCTGCGTCTAACCGGCAAGGGCGGCAAGCAGAGGCTGGTGCCGGTGGGACGGGTCGCGCTCGGCGCCATCGAGACCTACACGAACGAGGCGCGCGAGAAGATTCTGAAGGGCAAGCACTCCGAGTATCTGTTCGTTACGGCACGCGGGGGAGCCATGACGCGGCAGGCTTTCTGGCACCTGCTGCGGCGCTACGGACTGAAAGTGGCCATCACGAGCCGTTTGACGCCGCATGTGCTGCGCCACAGCTTTGCCACGCACCTGCTCGAGCGCGGCGCGTACTTGCGGAGCTTGCAGATGATGCTGGGCCATGCCGACATCTCGACCACACAGATCTACACGCACGTGCTCCGGGAACGCCTGCGCAAGGTGTACGATGAACATCACCCCCGAAGTTGAACGCCGCGACTGTACGCGGAAGCCGAACCCGACTGCCTTGCGAATCATCTCACTCATTGCGAGCGCGACCGAGATCGTGTGCGCCCTCGGTCTCAAGGACCAGTTGGTCGGGCGTTCGCACGAATGCGACTACCCGCCCGAGGTGAAGTCGCTGCCCGCCTGTACCGAGCCGGGCTTCGATCCCGAGGGCAGCAGCCGCGAGATCGACGAGCAGGTGAAGTCGGCGCAACGGGAAGCGTCCGCTTCCGACGCACTGGGGGTCTATCGTGTCTTCCCCGAGAAGCTGTGTGACCTCAAGCCGACGCACATCGTTACGCAGACCCAGTGCGAGGTTTGCGCGGTGAGCCTGGGCGACGTCGAGCGAGCGGTGGCCGAGATTACGGGCTTCGACGCCACGATCATCTCAGTGCAGCCGAATTGCCTGGCCGACTTCTGGCAAGACGTGTGCCGCGTCGCTTCGGGTCTGGGCTTCACCGAGGCGGGCGTACACCTGGTGGCCGAACTGCAAGCGCGCATGGAGGCGATTGAGTCGCGAACGCGCGCGTTGCGGTCACGTCCGTCGGTGGCGTCGATCGAGTGGGCCGATCCCCTGATGGCAGCGGGCAACTGGATGCCAGAGCTGGTGCAGATGGCCGGCGGCCATGACGTTCTCGGGATCGCGGGCAAGCATTCCCCTTGGATCAAATTCGAGGACCTGGCGGCCAAGGATCCGGACGTGATCCTGGTATCGCCGTGTGGTTTCGACTTGGCGCGCACTCGGCAGGACCTGCCGGTCTTGGCGTCGCGACCGGGCTGGCGGGAACTGCAAGCCATTCGCAACGGGCGGGTCTACCTCGCCGACGGTAATCAGTATTTCCACCGTCCAGGACCGCGTCTCGCCGAGTCGCTCGAGATCCTGGCCGAGATCTTACACCCGGAGCTTTTCAACTTCGGTCACGAAGGGTCGGGTTGGGAACGAGCCGCAGAGTCCGAGCCGTAGAAACAAGAACGGCCTACGCCGCCGGGCTTCGCTTCTTCTTTACGAACGGCAGAATCAAACTCGCCGCCGTCGCCAGCAGGAAGAACAGCAAGATCGGGCTCTCGATCATCCCCAGCCAATCGCCGCGGCTCAAGATCAGCGCCCGGCGCAGGTTCGATTCCATCATCGGGCCGAGGATCAGCCCCAGCACCAGTGGCCCCAGCGGCACGCCGGCCTTGCGTAGCAGGAACCCGACAAGGCCCGCGGCAAACATCACCCATACATCGACCACGGCGTTGTTCATCGCGTAGGAGCCGACCGTGCCGAAGAGCACGATCCCAGCCCATAGCCAAGGGTTGGGGATCCGCATCGCCCGTGCCAGCGGCCGTGCGCCCAGCAGGCCGATCAGCATCATCAGCACCGCCGCGAGCGCCATCAGGAACACCAGGCTGAAGACAAACGAACGGTGGTCGCGGAACAATAGCGGCCCGGGCTGGATGCCGTGAATCAGCAACGCGCCGATCAGCACCGCCGACACCGCGTCCCCCGGGATGCCGAGCGTGAGCATGGTGGTCATCGCGCCGCCGATCGCGCTGTTGCAACCGGCGCAACTCGCCGCCAGCCCCTCGATTGAGCCCTTGCCGAAGTTCTCCTTATCGCGAGACAAGCGGCGCGCCTGCTCCCAGGCGATGACCGAGACGATGTCGCCGCCCGCGGCCGGTACGGCGCCGACGAAGGTACCGATCCCGGCGCCGGTGAACATGGCGGGCAGCATCCGCTTCCACTGTTCGAGTCGCGGCCAGATGCGGCCCAGCTCTTTGGGCGGGTCCTGGATCTTGCCGTGGCGCTCGGAGATTTGGACCAGTACCTCCGCTAACCCGAACAGCCCGATCATCACCGGCACGAACGAGATGCCGTCGAGGAACTCCGACCATCCGAAGGTATAGCGAGGGTAGGCTGTCATTGGGTCGAGCCCCACCGTGACGAGCGCCAAGCCCAGCATCCCTGCCAGCATCCCCTTGACGACGCGCTCGCCCGAGACACTGGCCATCAAACTGATGCCGAATAGCGCCAGCCCGAAGTACTCCGCCGGCCCGAACCGCAGCGCGAACCGCGCGATGGGGAACGCCGCGACAGCGAGAAAGAAGATGCTGGTCAACTGGCCGATCGCCGAGAGCAGCGCGTTGATGCCCAGGGCGAGCCCGGCGCTGCCCCGTTGCGAGAGCGGATAGCCGTCCCAGGTGGTGGCGATGGACGCGGGCGTCCCCGGGACGTTGATCAAGATGGCCGGAATACCGCCGGCGGGAATCGCGCCGCAGTAGATGCCGAGCAGCATCGCCAGGCCCTGCTCGGCCGAGACCCAGAAGGTTAGGGGCGTCAGTACGGCGACACCCATCGTCGCCGTCAGCCCGGGCAACGCCCCGAAGATCGCGCCGAGTATGACCCCGACAGCCAGGAATCCCAGCACCTTCAACTGCAGAATGGCCATCAGGCCTTCGAGGAGGTCCGCGGTCATCGAGGCGCCTACTCCAGAGAGACCCTCAGCCCGTATTGGAAGGCCCCGACGACCGCCGCCGTGAGCGCGGCCGAGACCGTCAGGCTCTGGCGCCATTGCTCGCCGAGGAACCGCAGAAACAGGGTCAGGAAGACGAGCGTGCGGAGCGCGAAGAATCCTGTGCCCCACAGCAGGAGGAAAAGGAATGTCAGGCCGATCGCCCCGCCGATGGCCATGTGGTTTTCGACGACGAACTCGACACTGCCCTTACCGCGCAGGGCCTGCACCAGCAGCAACGCCCCTAGCAGCAGAATCACGATGCCGATGGTCTGCGGGAAGAAGCCGGGGCCCGGGACACGTCCCGCGCCCGCCGGCAACAATGCCGCGCTGACGACCAGATACAAGCCGAACACGAGGAACAGCGCGGCGAGGATGAGATCAGACCGGTTCATTTGTCAAACGCCGCCCCTATCTTTCCAACCGCAGAAGTTGCGGAATCCGCTCCGCGAAGAATTGGCCCTGCTGCAGTGCAAAGTCGCGGAAGTCGTCGCTTCCGAGGAAGACAGCCTCCATGCCGCGTTCGGCGCACAACTTCGTCCACTCGGGACTCGCAAAGGCTTGGCGAAACGCGCTCTCGAGACGCTGGCGGACTTCCTCGGAGACCCCCGAGGGCGTGAAAAACCCGCTCCAGGCGGGTGCCCCGAACGGATAGCCCAGCTCGTGTGTCGTCGGGGCGTCGGGGAAGATAGGCGAGCGCGCCTCGTCAAACACCGCCAGCACTCGCAGCCTCCCGGCTTGGACGTTGGCCGCCGCTTCGCCGGTGCCCGCGATCACGGCATCGACGTGTCCGCCGAGCAATGAGGTCAACGATCCGGACGAGCCGCCGTAGGGAACATGCGTCACGCGGATGTCGGCGGCTTGTTCCATCAGCAGGGTATTGAAGTGCCAGATCGAGCCGGTGCCCGAGTTCGCCATGATCAGACCGCCGGGCTCGCGGCGGGCCGCTGCGAGAAAGTCTTCGAGCCGCGTCCATGGGGCATCGCTGCGCACGACCAACACGGGCGGCGTCTTCGACACCATGCAGATCAAGCCCATGTTGTCGGGGCCGACATCGGCGTACCCGAGCGTGCGTACCATGGCGATCTCGACGGCCGCGTGTCCCAGCGTATAGCCGTCCGGCGCACGCCTGGTTACGTACGAGAAGGCCAGCGCACCGCTCGCGCCCGGCTTGTTCTCGCAAACGACGGGCACGCCGAGGTCCTTCTCGATGAGGCTGCCCATGAAGCGCGAGACGGTGTCGGAGATACCACCGGGCGAGGCTTGCACGATCAGCTTCAACTCGCGCGAGGGAAACGGCCCATCGTC
>JAKZVK010000891.1:0-4645 GCA_047516085.1 Bryobacterales bacterium | reverse complement strand
TCGACGATGAACCCGCCATCGGGTTGGGGAGTCAAAGTGGCTGGATAGGTCAACGATTGCATCTGTCTGCCCATCATTATAGGTCGCTTCGATCAATGCCCAGATCCCTGCAATAGGAGTGAAGCAAACCCTGCTTGATTTCCTTCTTCAAGTCCTTCAGCACGGTTTGGCGCGCGCCAAAAAACCAACAACCCATGGGAACCCTTGCCGCGGCTCTGAAGAAGGTTCGTTGTCACTCCGCGCTGCCGCCCAAGTCGTTTGACCCTCCTGAGAAACTCGGCCCCGGTCATGACTTGGCGAGTGCGCGGCGCTGCGTGGTCTCAGTGATGAAGTGCGCTAGTTTCGTACCAGCAAACCCTGCCGCTTGAGCAACGCGTCAGCGTCAGGATCACGCCCCATGAAATCACGGAAGAGTTGGGCGGGGTCTTCGCTGTCGCCCCGGGTCAGGATGCGGTCGCGGAACTCGCCGCCGACCTTGCGGCTGAAGATGCCTTCCTCTGCGAAACGCGAAAAGGCGTCGGCGTCGAGCACCTCAGACCACTTGTAGGAGTAATAGCCCGCGCCGTATCCCACCGGGCTGGCGAACAGGTGAGTAAACCCGGCGATCATGGCGTGCTCGGGCGGCAGCGTGGCCGGGGCAAACGACTGCAGGATATCGAAGGCGTACTTCATCACGTCGCCGTCATTGGCCGGGTCGTAGTCGCGGTGCAGGGCGAGATCCACGGTCCCAAAGCTGAGTTGGCGCATCTGGGCATTGGCCGCCCGGAAGTTGCGCGCCTTTTTCATCTTCTGGAAGAGATCGTCGGGGATCGCCTCGCCGGTTTCGTAGTGTCGCGCGAATAGGTCGAGCGCTTCTCGCTCCCAACACCAGTTCTCCATGATTTGCGACGGCAGCTCGACGAAGTCCCAGGCGACGTGCGTGCCGCCCAGGCTGCGCACCTCGACTCGGCTGAGTAGGTGATGCAGCAGGTGGCCAAACTCGTGAAAGATCGTCTCGACCTCGCGATGCGTCAACAGCGCCGGCTTGGCACCGACGGGCGGTGTCAGGTTGCCGCAGATGAAACCCAGGTGCGGGTACGGTCCGCCCGGGACGCCGATCAGTAGCGAGTCCATCCATGCGCCGCCGCGCTTGTTCTCGCGCGGGAAGAAGTCGGCGTAGAACGACCCGAGACGGTCGCCGTCAGCGTCGTAAATGGTGTAATAGGTGACGGTCGGGTCCCAGACCGGAATGTCCGTTTCCGCCTTGACCTCGATACCGTAGAGCCGCCGCACGAGTTCGTACATGCCTTCGAGCACCCTCTCAAAGGCGAAGTAGGGACGCAGCTCCTCTTCATCGAAGTCGTAGCGCGCCTTGCGCATCTTCTCGGCGTAATAGCCCACGTCCCAGGGCTCGAGTTCCGGTGCGTCGGGCCCTTCGATCTCGCGGCGGAAGGCAAGTAGCTCCCCGTTTTCCTTTACGAAGGCGGCTTCGGTCTTGTGCTTGAGGGTGTCGACAAACTCGCGCGCCTGGCTGCCCTGCTTTGCCATACGGTCTTCGAGGACTAGGTCGGCGAAGTCTTTGTAGCCCAGCAACTCGGCCTTCTGTTTGCGCAACTCGACGATGTGGCCGATCAGGGCACGGTTGTCGTAGGGCTCGGCGGCGCCACGCGTGTTGAAGGCGCGATAGACCTGTTCGCGAATCGCGGCGTCATCGAGGTAGGTCATCACAGCGATGTAGCTCGGCGCTTGGAGCGTGAACCGCCAACCGTCCTTGTCTTTCCGCTTGGCATCTTCACGGGCCGTCTCGACCGCGCTGGGCGGAAGACCGGCGAGCTTTGCTTCGTCGTCGACGATCAACTCGAAGGCGTTGGTGGCGTCGAGAACGTTTTCGCTGAACTTGGTCGTCGCCTTAGCCAACTGGACGTCCAGCTCGGTGAGGCGCGCTTTGCCTTGCGGGTCGAGGTCGGCGCCGCTACGCTTGAATTCGTCAACCGTTTTGGTGAGGAAGCGCGCGCGTGTGCCGGCCAAAGCCTTGGCGTCGTCGGTCTCGCTGAAGGTCTTGATCTGCTTCCAGAGGTCCTCATAGAGCGGAATCTTCGAGTAGAACTCGCTGACCTTTGGCTGGATGGCGTTATACGCCTCGCGCAGGGCCGGATAGGTCGCCACGCCCTCCAGGTGCCCTACAACGCTCATCGCAAACTCGAGCCGTTCGGTCACATCCTCGAGCGCGAGCAGGGTGTTCTCGAACGTTCGCGGCCCCGGGTCGGCCGCGAGCTGATCGAGGCGCTGCTGGGCGTCGGCGAGCAGGTCGTCGGTCGCCGGCTCGACGTGCTCGGCCTTGATTTCATCAAACGGGACCTTGAATTGGATCTCGAGAAGCGGGTTCGTCATCGTCGAAACAGCCATATTGACTCGAAATCGTCAGTCTAGCAGCCGTGGTTCAGGCGGGGTCTCGGCCGGCGGAGATCAGCGCAGCAGACCGAGACGGACCAGATCCTCTTCACTCCATTGCGCCTGGTCTTCGATCATGCTCTTGAGCGTCTTTGGCGCAAAGGTTGAACCCGGGCGGTGATATGAAACGGTTACCCTTCGACCGTCGGCGTGCCGGTAATGCTGATGTGAGCCTCGTTGGCGGTCGAGGACAAAGCCGTCTCGAGCCAAGGCGGCGGTCAGCTCGCGGGCGGTCAGGCCGTACAGCTTAGAGAGTTTGAGCCCCATGGTGGGAAGTACTACTGTTCTACGAGCGCGATCTTCCGCGAGCGACGAGCCGACTTCTCCATCCTGGCTGGTCCTGGCGGAGTATCTGTCAGATGTTGTAAAGAGAGAGTGGAAGGGCAGTTGGGCAGCGCGGTTTCAACACTTGATTGGTCGTCTGCCGCTTCCTGACGTATCGCTAGAAACTCGGAAGGGTCACCGCAACCTGGGGCTCCTGCGAGACCTGAACACCTTCAACCGTCTCGTCCGGGAGAGGGTCGTTGTGTTCAATTAGGCTCTCAATAACCATGCGAGTGACTTCTTCAATGTTCGTCAGAGCTTCTCGCCGCGTGGAGCCCCAGGTCGAGGCCCCCTGCTTAAGAAGAGCCGGACAATACACGTGCCACCCCTCGCCGTCGGGTTCGAGAACCACCTTGAACAGGTAGGTCATCCCGCCTGTAGGGACATCCGCCGAGATGTGGCCGACCTGCTCAGACATGCCTTGCTCTCGAGTTTAACAGGCTCTTGAACGCTCCACCGCGATCGCTGAAACCGCCGGTCATGGCTCCGGTGGGGATTCAAAAGTAATCGTCGACTCGGCCGTGAAGCGTTGATAGTTCTCGTAGAGAATCACGTAGCGCACCCGCTGGGCGCCGCTGGCGAACGGCAGAATATCGCTCGCCACCGTCTTGACCGGAAACCAGAACTTGCCGTCCACCGCCCGGTACAGCGTCGTGAACTGCGGGAACAGGTTCTCCTTGGTGGTGCTGTGGATCTGTGGCACGGGTCGTCCGGCCACCCGCAAGATTTGCTCGTGCTCCTGGCTGACCCAGATCAAGCCGTCGAGCAAGCGATCGTTCTCAAACACCTGCCGCGGCTTCAGCCGGTAGACATAGCAGTCCTCGCCGTCAACGGTTTCCGGCCCCTTGTACGTGAGTTTGTAGCGCCACAGCGTGTCGTTCGTCAGGACGAACGGTTGCACCTCGCGGAGGTCGCGGAAGTCTTCTTCGGTCAGCCGAATGCGCTTCAACCGGGAGTCGGGGTGGCCGACGAACTCTTCAATGCGTCGGCCGTCGGGCGTGAAAAGAACGTCCCGAACTTCCCGGTAGGAACCACCCCGTTTCCCCCGCGGGTCCATCTCGAAGAACTGGAACGACCGGCGGTAGGCGTAGTTCTGGCGCTCCTTCTCGAACAGACTGCCTTGTACGGCGAGTTTCCGGATGAGGCCCCTCGATGGTTCCTGCGCTGCCGCGAAGGGGATGGAAGTGATCGCGAACGTCGCCAGGCAAGCAAGCCCGGCCAAGCGATGCGCGTGGCTACGTTTCCAGCCGGGGTTCGGCGCGCCGGCGCTCACATCTTCCTGCTCGCATCGTTTGAATACGGTCAATCAGTTCGCTCCGCTTCCCTCCGTTAAGATGGGAGCTTGGCCGACGCCGCCCATGCCAAGACGTCTTTCACGAGTTTCCTTGTCACGCTTGTTGTTCTCAACGTTCTGCTCATCATAGCGGCGACGATCTACGCTTCTCGCTTCGACGTGCCCCTGTCGATGGCGGTTCCGATCGGGCTGGCCTTTCTCTTTCAAGCCTCGGTCTATCTGGTTCCGGGCTTCCCGCAGGTTCGGCTCGCCGTCGAAAGCCGCTTCACGCGCCCTGAGCTGGCGTTGTTGGTCTCTGGAGTATCCACCGTACCCTACCTGCTCTACTCGATACCCACCGGCATCTTCACCTGGTTATCGTTCGTCACTTTGCTCGGCTACTCCCTGGCGATCTCGCTGCTTTTCGTGGTCGCCCCTCCCCATCCCAAACGCTTGGCGTGGCAGGACGCCATCGTGCTGGCGCTGCTTGCCTACCCGATGGTGAGCGGTCTGAGCACGATGTTTCAGGACATCTATCGCAGCCCCCACGATGCGATCCCGACCCTAGACTCGCTGGGCCGCCTCATGCTGATGCCACTCGGTGTCACGGCCTACCTC